>CAZCBO010000008.1:0-25711 GCA_964496825.1 uncultured Acidimicrobiaceae bacterium | reverse complement strand
GTACGAGGGGCTGATTCGGTCGACGATCACCCTCGACGACGCGGGCAGGGTGATCAACGCCTGGTACAACGTGCGGGCGAAGGGTCACGCCGATCGCGTGGCGGACGCGGTGCTCGAAGCCGGCTGATGAGCGGCGTTCGCACTGCGGTCTTTCCGGTCGGCGGCCTCGGGACGCGCTTCCTCCCCGCCACCAAGGCCGTTCCGAAGGAGATGCTCCCGGTGGTCGACAAGCCGCTGATCCAGTATGCCGTCGAGGAAGCACGCGACTCGGGGATCGAGCACTTCGTGTTCGTCACCGCCAACGGGAAGACTGCCCTCGAGGACCACTTCGACCGCAACGCCGAGCTGGAAGCGACGCTCCGTGCCCACGGCAAGGAGGAACTCCTCTCCTCGATCCACATGGACGGCTCCGTCCCCGGCCGACTCACCTACGTTCGCCAGATGGACCCGCTCGGTCTCGGCCATGCCGTGTGGTGCGCGCGCCACCTGGTCGGCAACAGCCCGTTTGCCGTCTTGCTGGCCGACGAGCTCCTCCGCGGCGACCATCCGCCGCTGGCCGATCTGCTCGCCGTGCACGAGGAAACGGGGGGGAACGTGGTTTCGGTGATCGAGATCGACCCAGAGGACACCGGTTCTTACGGCATCGTCGATCCGGGCAAGGTCGACGGCAGGAGAGTCGAGGTCAAGGGTCTCGTCGAGAAGCCGAACCCGGACGATGCTCCGTCGCGGTACGCGCTGGCGGGGCGGTACATCCTGGAGCCGGGGATCATGGGACTGCTCGGTGAGGGCCGGGTCGGTGCCGGCGGTGAGATCCAGCTCACCGACGCCATGGCACGCCTGATCGGCGGCCTGCCCTTCGATGCCGTCATCCACGAGGGCTCCCGTTTCGACTGCGGTTCGAAGGTGGGGCTACTCGAGGCCAACGTCGCCCTCGCCCTGGAACGCGAAGATCTGAAGGGCGTGGACGAAGCCATCAGGCGCGCCCTAGGGAGCTGACCGAATCGCTGCCCGGCCCGCGACGTCGAGACCACGCAGTCGCCGGCGAGCGAACTGCGAGGCGGCCAGAAAGCACCGAATCGCTGCCCGGCCCGCGACGTCGAGACCACGCAGTCGCCGGCAATTCGGTCGTTAGGCCCCCGGGACCTGCGACAATCTGCCCATGCCCACCATGCACGACCTCCACAACGCCGGCCAGAGCGTCTGGCTGGACTTCATCCGCAGGGATCTGCTCGAGAACGGGGAACTCGCTGAGCTCGTCGAGGACGGCCTCCGGGGGATGACCAGCAACCCGACGATCTTCCAGAAGGCCATCGCCGACACCGATCTGTACGACGAGGCGATCGCCGCCGCCGACGGCGACGCTCAGGCGGTGTTCGAAGCGCTGGCGATCGACGACATCCGCGCCGCAGCCGACATCCTCCGTCCGGTGTACGACTCCTCCGATGGCGCCGACGGCTACGTGAGCCTCGAGGTCTCCCCGAGCCTCGCCTACGACACCGAGGGGACGATCGCCGACGCCAAGCGGTTGTGGGCGCTGGTCGACCGTCCGAATATCATGATCAAGGTCCCGGCCGCCCCCGAGGGGATCCCCGCCATCGAGGAACTGACGGCCTCGGGCATCAACGTCAACGCCACGCTGATGTTCAGCCTCGGCGACTACGAGGCCGTGTCGAACGCCTATGTCCGAGGGGCCGAGCGCGCCGAGCACCCGGAGCGGCTCGCCTCGGTGGCGTCGTTCTTCGTCAGCAGAGTCGACACCAAGACCGACGCCGCGCTGGAGAAGGAGGGCTCCGAGGGAGCGCTCGCCCTGCGGGGCAAGATCGCTGTCGCCAACGCCAAGCTGGCCTACGACCGTTACCTCGAGATCTTCGAGGGTGAGCCCTTCGCCGCCGCCCGCGCCCGCGGCGCCAGGCCGCAACGGCCGCTGTGGGCCTCCACCTCGACGAAGAACCCCGACTACCCGGATCTGCTCTACGTCGACGACCTCGTCGGGCCCAATACCGTCAACACGATGCCACCCGGGACCCTCGAGGCCTTTCTCGACCACGGCACGATCGACGGAGGCGCCGTTTCCACCGGAGTCGACGAGGCACGGGCGCTGATCGCGTCGCTGGCCGACTTCGGCATCGACTTCGATGCGATCACCGACGAGCTGCAGACCGAGGGCGTTGCCGCCTTCGCCGCGTCCTACGACGATCTCCTCGCCGCAATCAAAGCGCAGATGTGACCGCGTCGGTCGAGCCGCACCTGTTCATCATCTTCGGTGGGGCCGGTGACCTCGCCCGTCGCAAGCTGATCCCCGCTCTCCACGAATTGCTCGTCGACAAGGGACTGACCGACGATGTCGCGGTTCTCGGGGTCGGCCGCCGGGAGATGACCGACGCCGAGTACCGCGAGGTGGTCCACAAATCCCTGGTCGCCGCAGGGATCCCGCACCAACAGGCCGAGCACTGGTGCGGCGGGCGGCTCCACTACCAGAGCGTCGGCGACGACGACGGGTACTCGCTGCTCGCCGCCCGGGTCAAGGAGCTCGACGACATGCACGGGCTCAACGGCGGGCGGATCTTCTACCTCGCTCTGTCGCCGTCGGCCGCCGAGGCGACGATCCCCCAGATCGGGGCCTCGGGTCTGGCAGCCGCGGACGGGACGGTCAAGGTCGTGGTCGAGAAGCCCTTCGGGACCGATCTCGAGTCGGCGCAACGCCTCAACGAGGTGGTGCACCGCTGGTTCGACGAGCACAACATCTACCGGATCGACCACTACCTGGCCAAGGAGACGGTCAGGAATCTCCTGGTCTTCCGCTTTGCCAACGCCCTCTTCGAGCGCACCTGGAACCGCGACCACATCGGCTCGGTCGAGATCACGGTGGCGGAGGACCTCGGCGTCGAAGGACGAGAGGCGTACTACGACGAGGCGGGGGCGGTGCGCGACATCGTGCAGAACCACCTCACGCAGCTGCTCACGCTGGTGGCGATGGAGGCGCCCGTCGACATGGAGCCGGACTCGATCCGCGACGAGAAGGTGAAGGTGCTGCGATCGGTGGCGCCGCTGGAGCCCGACAACGTGATCTACGGCCAGTACACGGCATCGGGCGACATCCCCGGGTATCGAGACCTCGAGGGCATCCCCGATGACTCGACCACGCCCACCTACGTGGCGATGCAGGTCGCCGTCGACAATTGGCGCTGGCAGAGCGTCCCGTTCTATCTGCGCACGGGAAAGCGGTTGCCGAAGCGCACCACCCGCATCTTCATTCGGTACAAGGAACCGCCGGTGTGCCTCTTCCACGAGGACTGCCCCGGCCACCGCAACCTCCTCTTGATGACCCTCCAACCGGACGAGGGTTTCGATCTCCACTTCGATGTCAAGGCTCCCGGCGACGAGATCGTCATCCAGCAGATCCCGCTTTCGGTTCGCTACGAGGATCACCTCGGTGCCCTGAGCAGCGACTACTCCACGCTGCTCCACGACCTGATGGAGGGCGACCAGACGCTGTTCGTCAGGGCCGACGAGGTCGAGGCATCCTGGCAGTTCTATGCCGAGGTCCTCGACACCGCGATCGTCGATCCCTATCCGGCAGGGAGCTGGGGTCCACAGCGCGGGATCGATCTGCCGGAGGCCGACGGCGCCAAGTGGAGCGAACAGGAGCTGGACAAGCCCTGAGTCGACAACCGGATCAGTGCAGGTCCAGGTAGCGGAAACCGCGCAGCGACACCCGCACCTCGTCGCGAACCTCGACGATGACCAGTTCGACGTTGCCACATACCGGGCAGCGCATCACCAGACCCGGCGCCCGGTCGTAGACATGGCTCTCCGCCATGGCGTGGCGGTGGCCGCAGATCGCACAGACGCCGCCGACGTCGGTCACATCGCGCCCGAACGCCACGGCGAGCAGCCCCGCGGCGCGGTTGCCGTCGAGATACGTCATCGTCAGGCACCCCCGAAGCGCTCGGTGCGGATCGCGGCGGCATCGTATCCGATCAATCCGAGGCTGTTCGCGACGCTCTCGACAAACCCCGTCGGTCCGCACACGTAGGCGCGCGACGTCATCCCCGGCGACCAGGCGGCTTCACGCAACATGGTGGCGTCGACCCTCCCGATGAGTCCCTCCCACCCCGGCGGCGTGGCGCGGGTGAGTGTCCAAATCACCTCGACGCCGTCCGAGGTGTGCTCCAGCTCGTCGCGGTAGATGACGTCGTCCCACGACCGCGAGGAGTAGATGAGCCGCATCGGTGTTCGATCGTTGGACCGGATCCGGTGGCGCAGCATGGACCGCAACGGCACCACACCCGATCCACCGGCGACGAGGAGCACCCTCGTTTCGCCGTTCGGCTCCCACACGAAGTAGCGCCCGATCGGGCCGCGCACGTCGAACTGATCGCCGATCTGGATGTCGTCGACGAGGAAGGGAGAGACCTCACCGTCGTCGATCCGCTCCACCGTGATCTGCATGGCCTCACCGGGTGCGGAGGCGATCGAGTAGCTGCGATGCGCCTGGTACCCGTCGGTGGCGGTCAGGCGGACATCGACGTGCTGGCCGGCGACGTGACCCTCCCAGTCGTCGACGTCGAGAACCAGCGTGCGCGCCGAATCGGTCTCGGCGATCGAGTCCGCCACGGTGGCGACATGCCACGTCAATCGCCGTGGTAACGCTGTTCTCTCCACGGATCTCCGTAGTTGTGGTAGCCGGCCGTCTCCCAGAAGCCCGGCTCGTCCTCGTCGATGAACCGGATCCCGTTCACCCACTTGGCTGACTTCCACAGGTAGAGGTGCGGCACGAGGAGGCGGGCGGGACCGCCGTGTTCAGGATCGAGATCGGCACCGTCGTAGCGGTATGCCACCCAGGCTCTCCCGCCGAGGAGGTCCTCGGTCGGCACGTTGGTGGTGTAGCCACCGTAGGACGTGATCACAGCGAACGGAGCGTCATCGACTCCGGCGCTCTCGGCGAGGAGCTCGACCGCCACACCCTCCCAATCGGTGTCCAGCTTCGACCACCGGGTCACACAATGCAGATCGGTGGTGAACCGTTCGCTGGGCAGTCCCAGGAACTCCTGCCAGGACCATGTGCGCTCCGCGGCCCCGTCCCCAACCGTCAGCTTCCACTCGTCGAGCGCGACGCGGGGTGTCGGCCCCGCGGTCAGCACCGGGAAGTCGTGGACCAGGTACTGGCCCGGGGGAAGCCGCTCGTCGGTCGAGCGACGCCGGCCTTCGAAGCCGCGAGTCGTCGTCACCGTGCCGATGCTACCCGGGGACCGCCGGCCGTCGGTGGGCCTGGGGAGGCTCGGTAGGCTCTCCACTCAGGACGCTCGACCCAAGGACTCGACGATGGGCAAGCAGTACTTCACGCCGGAGGTGTTCGCCTTCCTCAAGGAGCTGGAGCGGAACAACGACAAGGCGTGGTGGGAGGAGAACAAGCAGCGGTACATCGACGTGATCCGCGACCCCGCCAAGGAGTTCATCGCGGACTTCGAGCCCAGGCTGCGCAAATTCTCACCGCATTTCGTCGCCGACACCAGGACCAACGGCGGCTCGCTGATGCGGCCCTATCGGGATACGCGGTTCAGCAAAGACAAGACCCCGTACAAGACCAACGTCGGAATCCAATTCCGCCACGAATCGGCCAAGGACGTCCATGCCCCCGGCTTCTACATCCACCTCCAGCCCGGCCAGAACTTCGCAGGCGTCGGCATGTGGCACCCCGAGACCGCGGTGGCCCGCCGGGTCCGTCAGCACATCTACGATCACCCGGACCGGTGGAGGAAGGCGACGCGATCGGATGCCTTCCTCGACGACTGGGACCTCGATCCCGACGAGGACGAGATGCTCAAGCGGGTGCCCAAGGAGTTCGACCCCGACTTCGAGTTCGCCGAGGAGCTGCGGATGAAGAGCTTCATCGCCGGTACCCATCTCGCTCACGACGAAGTGACGTCCGCAGACTTCGACGAGCAGATCGCCAACCGTTTCGCCTCGGCCGGCGACTTCACGGGCTTCCTCACCGAAGCGGTCGGGCTGCCGTACTGAGCCGGGCGTCGATGGCCGAGCTGCGGGACCCGTCTCCTAGTCCCTGGCGTAGAGGCGGAGGGTGGAGACGGCGAGCACCGTGATCAGGAACGCTCCGGTCATCGGGGCGTACTCGGGATCCTGCGGGTTGGCGATGATGAAGAGCGCTTGCTGGATGAACGCCACGGCCCCGACGGCGGCCAGCAGCGTGCTCCCGATGATGAGGCCTGTTTCGGCGAACGGCTCGAAGGGAGCGAACACGCGGGAGCCGTAGGCGATCACGTAGGCCCCCTGGGCGACGAGCAACGCACCGAGGGCGAACATCGAGATCTCGAAGTCGTCGACGAACGGGGTGGCTGCGGCTAGGGCGAAGCCAAAGAGCAGATTGAGCCATGCCAGGGTCTTCAACACCAGCAGCTGCATGTGCTCCTCCGGTCGACAACCTGTGCGGCGCAGGACCGTTGGGCATCGCAACGACCCGCGCGCCGACCGCCCCGTGCGGTCACGACACCTATCGGCAGGAATGCCTCCCACCTGAGGATTCTCTTGCTGTGTCTTGCAATTGAAGCGGACTAGCCACAAATGACTAGCCCATTATCGACCCTTGGCGCGTCGACAGGGCGGCTCGGCGCCGCCCTGTCGAGCAGCTGGGCTTCAGACCCGTGCCGGCCTCTTCTCGAAGTCGGGGTGTCCCTTCATCGGCACCGGGCCAACGGGCAGGATCGTCCTGCCATAGGTCTCGTTGAGGATCTCGGCGGCGGCCAGGTAGAAGGCCGAGGCCCCGGAGACGATACCGATCCAGCCGGCGATCTGGGTGATGGTCTCGTTGCCGGACCAGTCACCGACGGCCAGCGTCCAGAACAGCAGCGTCAGGCTGGCGAACACCACCTGGAGGGCACGGTTCTTGTTCAGCGTGGCCAGGAACATGTAGGCGGTGAACACACCCCAGAGGAACAGGTACCAGGCCAGGAACGAAGGATCCGACGACCCGTACAGGATGATCCACACCAGCGACAGCCAGAACAGGCCGTAACTCGTGAAGGCGGTCAGCCCGAAGGTGTTGCCCTTCCTGAACTCCAAGACGCCCGCGATGATCTGGGCGATCCCGCCGTAGAAGATCCCCATGGCCAGGATGGCATCGTCGAGCTCGAAGAACCCGGCGTTGTGGATGTTGAGCAGGATGGTCGTCATCCCGAACCCCATCAGGCCGAGCGGTGCGGGATTGGCGCGTATGTCGTTCATGACCCTCCCCTGGGTCGCGGGCGTTTCTGTATCCCCATCACACCCCACTTCCGCGATGGGGTCCTAGGGCCGAACGGCCGGAAAGTGAAGGGATTCACAAGGCCGGATCGGGTCGGCGCTGGTTACCCTCGCGGATCGTGAAGCTCATCGAGTGCGTGCCGAACTTCTCCGAGGGTCGCGACCGCGTCGTGATCGACGCCATCGCCGCCGCGATCGAGGGCGTCGACGGTGTCCTGCTGCTCGATGTCGACCCCGGCGAGGCGACGAATCGAACCGTGATGACCTTCGTCGGCGAGCCGGAGCCGGTGGAGCGGGCCGCCTACGCCGCCATCGCCACCGCTGCCGAGCTGATCGACATGACGACGCACACGGGGGAGCATCCACGCATGGGCGCCACCGACGTCTGCCCCTTCGTTCCGATGGAAGGAGCGACGATGGAGGACTGCATCGACATCGCCCGGCGCCTCGGCGAACGAGTGGGCACCGAGCTCGACATCCCCGTCTACCTCTACGAGCACGCCGCCTTCGACGGGCGCCGCTCGCTCGCCGACATACGACGCGGGGAATACGAGGGCCTCGCCGATCGTGAGGACGGACCCGACTTCGGTCCGCCCTACAACCCGACGACCGGGGCGACGGCGATCGGGGCGAGGGAATTCCTCATCGCCTACAACGTCAACCTCAACACCTCGGACCGCCGCCTCGCACACCAGGTCGCCTCGGCGGTGCGGACCCTCGGTACCGCACAACGGGACGCGGGCGGGAAGATCCTCAAGGACGAGAACGGCAAGACCGTCTTCGCCCCCGGCCGCTTCGAAGAGGTCAAGGGGCTCGGCTGGTACATCGACGAGTACGGCCGGGCCCAGGTGTCGCTCAACCTCACCGACTACCGGGTGTCTCCCATCCACGAGGTCTTCGATGCCTGCCGCGAAGAGGCGGCCAAACGGGGGATGCGGGTCACCGGGTCCGAGCTCGTCGGCCTCGTTCCCCTCGACGCCATGCTCGCCGCCGGCGACCACTACCTCACCGCCCAGGGAAGGACCACCGCCGTACCGGAGGCCGACCGGGTGCACACCGCGGTCGTCTCGCTCGGGCTCGGCGAGTTGGGCCCCTTCGATCCCGAGCAGAAGATCGTCGAGTACCGCTACCGCGGCGAGCCGGACGGGCTGCGGTACTTGAGCCTCGTCGCGTTCGCCGACGAGCTGTCGACGGACTCACCTGCGCCGGGTGGTGGTTCGGTGGCGGCGCTGGCGGGAGGGCTGTCGGCGGCGCTGTCGGCCATGATCGCCGCGGTCACCCACTCGACGGCCGGCATGGAGGATGTCAAGCCTGCCATGGAGTCGACGGGCCGCGAGGCCCAGGCGTTGAAGGACTGGTTCCTCGAAGCCGTCGATCGGGATACGGCGGCGTTCAATTCCTTCATGGAGGCCATGCGGATGCCGCGAGCGTCCGATGCCGACGTCGTCGCACGCGAGGAGGCGATGGCAGCGGCGAGCCTCGAAGCTACCTTGGTCCCACTGGAGATGATCGAGCGCGCCGGCGATGCCCTCGCCCTCGCCCTGATCGTGGCGAGGGACGGCAACCCGAGAACGGTGAGCGACGCCGGTGTAGCCGGGCTCGCCGCCATGGCCGCGGCCGAGGGGGCATCGCTCAACGTTCGCATCAACCTCCAGGACCTCGAGGGCGACACCGACGAGATCGTCGCCCGACACGATGCGGCACTGGCACGGGCCCGCGGGCTCGCCGCCGAGGTCGCCGGCGTCGTCGAGACGGCCCTGGGCTAAACCTCCCCTCCCGATCGTGCGTGCCTAGATGGGCGCTCAGCAGTCCCTATCTGCACACGCGACCTCGTATGGCCCTGCGATGGGGATGATCGCGAGTACCGTGCGGAAGATGCCCGCACGACGACGAGCCGCACGGAGAGCCGCCCGGCGCCGAGGACGCCGACAGACTGCCGGGACCTCCGGCGCGGTTCCGCCTCCCTCCCCTACCCCGCCCGCCGCGCCAGATGAACCCGACGCCCCGGTCGACGACGCGCAGGAGCAGCGACTCAAGGACCTCGACGAGCTCCACGAGGGCGGCATGCTGACCGACGAGCAATTCGAACAGGCCGTCCAACGCGTCGTCGACGAGGAGTAGCCGACCCATACCCCGTTCTGGCCGCAGTAGTGTTTCCCAAGATCCGAGGCAGATGCTGGGCACCCGGGGCACGACGGATTGAGGTGGAGGAACCATGACATCGAAACGCCCACTCGGGCTCCTCGTGCTGCTTGTGGCGTTCGCACTCATTGCGGCCGCATGTGGCACGAGCGAAGACACGACCACGACGACCGCCGCTGCCGGCGGCCAGGAGACGACGACAACCGCCGCAACGGGTGGCGGTGAAGAGACCACCACGACGGAAGAGATGATGGAGGAGCTCACCTTCGGGATGATCCTCGTCGGACCGGAGAACGATCGTGGATGGTCACAGGCCCACTTCGAGGCTGGTCAGTACGTAGAGGAGCTGCTCGGCGCCACGATGATCTCGCTCGACAAGGTCAACCCGTCCGATCGACCGGAGACCACCGTCGAGCAGGTTGTGGACGACATGATCGACCAGGGCGCCCAGCTCATTTTCGCCACGTCGGACGACATGAAGGACGGGATCGAGGCAGCTGCTGCCAACCACCCCGATGTGCCCATGATCTGGTCGTCCGGCGATAGCGCCTGGGCCGACGGCAAGGGCTACAAGCCCGAGCTCGCCAACCTCGGCAACATCATGGGGCGGATGGAGTACGGCAAGCACATCGCCGGGTGTGCGGCAGCCCTGACCAGCCAGACCGGTCGGATCGCGTACCTCGGCCCGCTCATCAACGACGAGACCCGTCGGCTGGCGAACTCGGTGTATCTCGGGGCCCGGTACTGCTGGGAGAACTTCCGAGGCAACGATCCCGACAGCCTCGAGTTCGAGGTGAACTGGATCGGGTTCTGGTTCAACATCCCGGGCGTCACCCTCGATCCGACCGAGGTGACCAATGCCTTCTTCGACGGCGGTGCCGACGTCGTGGTCTCCGGCATCGACACCACCGAGGCACTGGTTCGTGCGGGTCAGCGCGGAGCTGCCGACGAGGAGGTGTGGGCAATCCCGTACGACTACGAGGGTGCCTGCGAGGAAGCGCCGGCGTTTTGTCTCGGCGTGCCCTACTTCAACTGGGGGCCGTCCTACCTTGAGACGGCCCAGAGCGTGCTCGACGGGACGTACACCGTTGAGTGGCGGTGGCTGGGACCCGACTGGGAGAACATCAACGACCGTCAGACGAGCATGATCGGCTGGATCGATGGCGAAGGACTCGCGACCGAGAATGCCGCGTCGCTGGCCGAGTTCATCGGCGGGCTGGCAGACGGCAGCATCAACCTGTTCGTTGGTCCGCTCAACTACCAGGACGGCACACCCTGGTTGGCCGACGGTGAGGAGGCCACCGACTTCCAGATCTGGTACACCGAGCAGCTGCTCGAGGGGATGGAAGGCGCCAGCGCTTCCGGCTGAGCCCGGTGCACCGCGCACGAGGGGAGGCTCTCGCTTCCCCTCGTGCGCGGCCGGCGGTTCTCGGCTCTAGCCTGCGCTCCCGATGGCCCTGGAACTGCGCAACATCCACAAGCACTACGGGCCGGTTCATGCCAACGACGGTATCGATCTGACCGTCGAGGCCGGAACCCTCCACGGGCTGCTCGGCGAGAACGGAGCAGGCAAATCGACGCTGATGAAGGTGGTGTCCGGCTTCATCGAGGCCGACTTGGGCGAGATATCGCTCGACGGCGAACGCCTCGATCTCATCTCGCCGCAGCAAGCCATCGACGCCGGCATCGGGATGCTGCACCAGGACCCGCTGGTGTTCCTCCCCTTCACCGTCCTCGACAACTTCCTCCTCGGCAGCCCCGGCTCGGTGCGGCTCGACCGCAACGAAGGCCGCGCCGAGCTCAAGCGCGTCAGCGGCGAACTCGGCTTCTCCTTCGATCCCGATGAGCTGGCCAGAAGCCTGACCGTCGGCGAGCGTCAACAGCTCGAGATCACACGCCTGATCTGGCTCGGCGCCCGGGTGCTGATCTTCGACGAGCCGACGACCGGGATCTCGGCGAGCCAGCGCATCCAGCTGTTCGAGACGCTCCGGACGCTCTCCGAGGAGGGCCTCATCGTGATCTTCGTCTCGCACAAGCTCGAGGAGGTCGAGGAGCTCTGCGACTCGGTCACGGTGCTGCGCCAGGGAAAGGTCGTCGGTGAGGCGGACATGCCGATCCCCGCAGAGCGGCTCGTGGAGATGATGTTCGGCAAGATCTTCGTCGAGTCCGAGAAGCCGGACGCTGAACTCGGGGCCACCGTGCTCGACTTCAGCTCCTGCACGATCAATGAGGGCACGACGAGCATCGCCGATCTCGACCTGCAGATCGGCGCCGGTGAGGTGATCGGGTTGGCGGGCCTGGAGGGAAGCGGTCAACGTCCCTTCCTGCGTGCGGCCGCCGGTCTCCTCGATCTCGACGAGGGCCGGCTGACCGTTGCCGATCGCGACCTGACCGACGCCGGATATCGCGATCACCTAGCCGGCGGCGTCCACTTCATCCCCGCCGGTCGGCTGGAAGAAGGCCTCATCGAGGGTCTGACCATCGCCGAGCACATCGCCCTCACCGAGCAATCCGGGTTCCTCATCGACTGGAAGGACGCCGAGGAGGCGTCACGAGCCAAGATCAACGACTACTTCGTCAAGGGCACACCCCAGTCGACCGTGGAGTCCCTGTCGGGCGGCAACCAGCAGCGGCTGCTGCTGGCGATGACCCCACCGGGGCTGAAGCTGCTCCTGATGGAGCATCCGACCCGCGGGCTCGACGTCGAGTCGGCCGACTACATCTGGCAGCGGCTCCTCGAACGCCGCGACGAGGGAACCGCCATCGTCTTCTCCTCTGCCGACCTCGACGAACTGCTCCGCTACAGCGACCGCATCATGGTCTTCTTCGGCGGAGACGTGCTCACGGTTCGGGACTGCGCCGAGCTCGACGGCGAGTCACTCGGCCACCTCATCGGCGGGAGGGAGCGGGTGTGACCACATCGCCGTCGTGGATGCAGCGGACCAGCCCGACGATCGTTGCCCTCGCGCTCGCCGTCGGCTTCGCGGCCGGCCTGCTCTGGCTCGTCGATGCCCCGCCGCTGGAGGCATTCAAGCTCATCCTCGAAGGCTCCTTCGGAACCGCGGACAAGGCTTCGGCGACCCTGCTCGCCTGGGTGCCACTGGTGCTCGCCTCCGCCGGCCTGGTGGTGACGTTCAACGCGGGCCTGTGGAACATCGGCGTCGAGGGTCAGATCGCTTTCGGGGCCATCGCCGCCACCTGGGTGGCGCGGGAGACCCCGGGGCCGACTGCGGTGGTGATCCCGCTCACCATCGTCGCCGGCATCGTCGGCGGCGCGGTCTGGGCGCTGCTCGCGGGCGTGTTGAAGACCCGGTTCCACGTCAACGAGATCTTCGGCGGCCTCGGGTTGGATTTCGTCGCGTTCGGACTCGCCACCTACCTCGTCGTCGGCCCGTGGAAGCGCGAGGGCATCGCCTCGACCAGCGGCACCGACCTCTTCCGCGAGGAGGCCTACAGCCCGACGATCTCGGCCTTCGGTACCGACTGGCCATTCATCCCGATCGCACTGGCGGTGCTGGCCATCGTCGGGGTCTATCTCTTGATGCGGGGCACGCTGTTCGGGCTCCGCCTCAAGGCCGTCGGGCAGAGCCCGACGAGCGCCTTCCTCCTCGGCATCCCGACCAATCGCTATCTGCTGAGCGCCTTCCTCATCGGCGGCGCCCTGGCGGGCATCGCAGGGACTGTGCAGGTCACCGCCTTCCACCACAAGCTCGTCCCCGCCATCTCGGGCGGCTACGGTTTCCTCGGCATCCTCGTCGTGCTGCTCGCCGCCTTCGACGCCCGGTGGATCGCCCCGATCGCGCTCTTCTTCACGATGATCGCCACCGGGTCTACCCAGCTCGACCTCAGACTCGGACTCGATTCTGCGATCGGTGACGTCGTGCAAGGCCAGATCGTGCTCTTCGTCCTCCTCGGGGGCGGCATCGCTCTGTGGCTGCGGACGCGTCGTCAACGTCCGAACGTCGAAGTGGCGGAGGACGAGCCCTAGTGGAAGCTACCCTCGCCTCGATCGTCGCTGCGGCAGCCCCCCTCGTCTTCGCCACCATGGGTGAGACCATCGCCGAGAAGTCGGGCGTCATCAACCTCTCCCTCGAGGGCAGCCTGCGCCTGTCGGCGATGGTGGCGTTCGTCACCGCGCTGTGGGCAGAACACGCCGCCGTCGGCTTCGTCGTGGCGATGCTCGTCGGCGGACTGTTCGCAGCGATCATCGCCTTCTCCAGTATCCGCCTCAAGCTCAACCAGATCGCCGTCGGGTTCGTGCTGGCACTCTTCGGCATCGGCCTGGCGTCGTTCCTCGGCGACAACTACGTCGGGGTGCGTGGCGAGCAGGTTCCCTCGTGGCCGATCCCGGTGCTCTCCGAGATCCCGTTCGTCGGGGAGGTCTTCTTCTCCCACGACATCATGATCTACGGCAGCTATCTGGCGATCTTCGTCACCTGGTGGTACTTCTACCGGACCCGGCCGGGACTCAACCTGCAGGGCATCGGCGAGCGGCCCGAGGCGGCGTTCGCCCGAGGGATCGATGTCAACAAGCTCCGCTATTTCTACACGATCCTCGGCGGTGCGCTCGTCGGCATCGCCGGCGCCGCCTACTCGCTCGATGTGAAGCTGGGGTGGCGGGAGACGCTCACCCTCAACCTCGGATGGATCGCCCTCGCCATCGTGATCTTCGGCGGGTGGCATCCCCTCCGCGTGGCTTTCGGCTGCTATCTCTTCGGTGCGCTCCAGGTGGCCGCCTTTCAGCTCCAGGACGTGTTCCCGGGTCTGGCCCAGGTGCTGCCGCAGGCACCGTTCCCGTTGATGATCCTCGCCCTCGTGCTCGTGTACAGCGCCTCGTTCGGCAGGCTGGCAGAGCGGTTGCCCAAGGCCCGCAACTTGCTGGCCAGCGCCGCGCCGGGCGCCATCGGCACCGTTTTCGAACGCGAGTAGCTACCGCCCGGCCGCGGCCACGTAGGCCTCGAGCTCGGTGACCAATCCGTCCTTTGCGTCGGGGTGCAGGAACGTCGCCTCGAGGGAGTTGCGCGCCAGCCGTACCAGATCCCACTCATCCAGGTGGAGCGCCTCGGCGATGGCGAGGTAGTTGTCCCCGACGTAGCCGCCGAAATAGGCGGGGTCGTCGGAGTTGATCGTGACCTTGATGCCCCGGTTCATCAATCGCATAAGGTTGTGATCCTCGAGCCGGTCGAACACCCGAAGCTTCACATTCGACAGCGGGCACATGGTGAGCGCCCTTCCCTCGTCGACGAGCCGGTGGACGAGCTCGGTGTCGTCCTCGCAGCGCACACCATGGTCGATGCGCTCCGCCCCGAGGGCATCGAGCGCCCCGGTGATGTACTCCGGCGGGCCCTCCTCGCCGGCGTGGGCGACGGCGTGGAGCCCCGCGGCACGGGCGAGGCCGTAGGCGTCGGAGAACAGCTCGGGCGGATTGCCCACCTCAGACGAGTCGAGGCCCACGCCCAGGAGCCGGTCGTGATAGGCGGCCGCCTCATGCCAGGTCGCTACCGCCGCCTCGCCCGGGAGGTGACGGAGGAAGCACATGATCAGCGCCGCCGAGATGCCCCACTCGGTCTCGGCGTCTTCGATGGCCCTGAGAAGGCCGTCCATGAACACCGCGAAGCCGGTCCCCCGCTCGGTGTGGGTCTGGGGATCGAAGAAGATCTCGGCCCGGCGCACCCCGTCGGCATGAGCGCGTTCGAGGTAGGCCCGCATCAAGTCATAGAAGTCCTGCTCGGTCTGGAGCACGGCTGTGCCCTGGTAATAGATGTCGAGGAACGACTGCAGATCATCGAACTCGTAGGCGGCGCGCACCTCGTCCACGGAACCAAACGGGAGCTCGACGCCGTTGCGTTCGGCCAGCTCGAACATCATCTCGGGCTCGAGGGTGCCCTCGATGTGAAGGTGGAGCTCGGCCTTGGGGAGCCCACGGATGAACGCCTCGCTGACCATGCCCGCTCAAGTTATCAGCTACCAGTTGCTGGTTGCCAGCTACCAGACTGGGGGCCGTGACGTCGATCGACGACTTCCTCGCTGCTGCCAGGGCCCGGCTCGACCGAATCCGAGCCGAGGACCTCGAACGGGAGGTAGCCGAGGGGGCGATCCTCATCGACATCCGCCCGGTCGAAGAGCGCGAGCGGGATGGCGAGCTCGAGGGCGCGATCGTGCTCGACCGCAACGTGTTGGAGTGGCGGCTGGCGCCGTCGAGCCGGTGGCGGATCACAGGGGTGGAGCCCAACGACCGGGTGATCATCGTCTGCACCGACGGATACTCGTCGAGTCTGGCGGCAGCCAACCTGCAGGAGCTTGGTCTGGAGCGCGCCACCGACCTCGTTGGCGGCTACCGCTCTCTCATCGGCGTCGAGGTCGAGGGCGGCTAGCGCTTACCACTCGCTCAGCATCCAGATCTCGGGCTGGAGCTCGTCGCCTCCCATGCCGATGTCGGAGAAGATCGCCGCCGCCTCTTTCAACTGCTCGATGGCGAGGTCGTCGCGTCCCGCCGCGTGATAGAGGTCCGCAAGGTTGTTGTGGACGGCGGCGACCTTGTGCCGCTCGCCGACGAGGAGACAGAGTTCGAGTGCCTCGTGCGCCGACTCGAGCCCGCTCTCGGGATTCCCCGCCGCCAGACAGCTCAAGGCCAGGTTGTTCAAGGCCGCGGCCCGGATCACTGGATTGCCGTCCTCGACGAGTGCGAGGGCCATCTCGTGATGGCGACGCGCCCCTTCGGGATCGCTCGATCGCTGGACGATGCCCAGGACGTTGTGGGCCTCGGCAAGGGCGAGCCGGTCGTCGGCGAGCGTGGCGTCGTCGAGGGCCTGAAGGGCGAGCCGGCCGGCCCGCTCCGTTTCGCCGGTTCGATGAGCCGTCGATGCCCAGGCCGCCAGGGCTCGCGAACGCGTCGCTGGATCATCGGAGAGGGTGTCGATCGCGGCCCCGAAGTGTGCGTCGGCGAGATCCCACTGGCCCAGGCGGGCGTGCACGTTGGCGATCTTCGCTTCGATACGGCCGAGCCCGGCGTCAGCGGCACCGGCGGCGGCAGCTTCGAACCCGGCGAGCGCCACGCCGTAGTCGCCCTTGAGAGCGTGGAGGCCCGCCATCGACTCCCGGATCCTGTCCACCTCGGGGTGCCCGAGTGCCAGCGCCGCCTCATAGTGACTCAACGCGTCCTCGTTGGCGTAGAGGGCCGCAGCGGCGTCGGCAGCGATCAGGTACTGCTCGGCTGCCGATTCGGTTCGTCCCGCTGCCTCGAGGTGGCCGGCGATGACTGCCGCATCGAGTGAGCTGGCCGTCGGTGCCATCAGCGCATCGGCGGCGCGTCCGTGCAGGAGCCTCCTGCGAACGGCGTTCATCGACTCGTAGACGTATTGCTGAAGCCGCTCGTGTCCGAAGACGAAACCGTCGCCATCGGCCTCGACCACGACGCGCGTCGCGACGAGCTCCTCCAATCCATCCAGGGTCTCCCCTTCCGTTCGGCCGGCGATGTCGCGCAGCTCCTCGAAGCTGAACGAGCGTTGCAGCACCGACGCCGCTCCCGCGACCTGAAGCGCTACCCCGGACAGACCGTCGAGTCGCTCCTGAAGCAGCACGCGCACCCCTCCGGGCAGATTGGTCAGGCCGTCCTCACCCCGGTCGAGGGCCCCCAGGTACTCGAGGAGGATGAAGGGAACACCCTCGCTGACACGATGCAGCTCGTCGGCTCGATCCTGCACGGCAGGCGAATCGCCGGCGAGAAGCTCGGCTACTGCTTCGACGGCGAGGCGGTCGAGCTCGATCCTGCGGTGACGGAGATCGCGAAGCGGGTGGTCGTGGGGCACGGCATCGGCCCTGAGCGCGAGCACGAGCAGGGCGCGGTCGTCCCTGATGCGGTTCGACAACACTCCCAGCACCTCCACCGAGGCGGGGTCGCACCAGTGAGCGTCATCGATGAAGATGATCCCCGGCTCGGTTCGATCGATCAGTCCCAGCGCCACCCTGGCGAGCCCCTCGATCATGCGCCGCCGCCCGCTCGGCCCTTCGAGCGGTGGGGGCTCTGGAAGCTCATCGATGAAGTCCCCGATATCGGGCACGAGGCGAGATGCCTCGACGAGCCAATGCGATGGAACGCGGCGCAGCCGCTCCTCGGCGTCGGCGAAGCCCAGCCCGGCGCGGATCATCTCGACCGCGATCCCATAGGGGACGGCGCGCTCGGCCGGATGCCCGGTCACCCGCAACACGGCAGCATCGGGGTGCGACGAGAGAAACTCATCGACGAACCGCGTCTTGCCGATCCCGGCCTCGCCGACCACGACAATGCCGACGATGTCGTCCCGCGCCCGCCCGTAGGCCGCCTCGATGGCAGCGACGTCGGCATCGCGGCCGACGAACCCCGGGTGGCGAGCCGGCGATATCGGCGGGGACGGGTGTGCCGCCCGAGCCTCGGCTCCGTCACCCTCAACGATGCGGCGATACAACTCGGTGGTCTCGTCGAGAGGTGCTACTCCGAGCTCCTCCTGGAAGACCCGAACACATTCCCGGTATTGACGGACCGCGGCGTTTCGGTCGCCGGTCTTGGCGTAGAGCGCCATGAGGCGGCGATGGGCCGGCTCGTGGAGCGGATCGAGGGCCAGCCAGTGGACTGCCGCCTCAATCGCCGGATCGAGCGCACCCGCCTCCTCGTGGGCGTGAGAGAGACGCTCGAAGACACCGGAGGCCAAACGCTGATACGCCCCGGCGGTGCTCGTCAGCCACTCATCGAATTCGGGACTGTGCCGCAGCACGAACCCTGCCATGAACTCTCCCCGATACCGCACCGCCGCCTCGGCGAGCGCATCGAGATCGTCCCGCGAGGCGAGCTCCTCGAATCGGAGCGCATCGACGAAGACCTCGTCGTCCGGGTGGAGCCTGATCTCGTGCCGGTCGGCCTGAACCCAGCGGTCGTCGAGGCCCCTGCGCAGCGCCGACAGGGTTCGGCGCAACGATCCCCGTGCCGAGTCGGAGGAGGCATCCGGCCACAGCAGCAACGCCGCCCGGTTACGGGGCAGCGGCCCGGGGTCCAGGGCGAGGTAGGCGAGGAGGGCGACGGCCTTGCGTGTGTCGACCTCGAGCGGAGAGCCGTCGACGCGAATGTCCACCGGTCCGAGGAGTCTGATGTCGAGGCTCACGGGTTCATCACCCCAGTCGACCGTTACGGGTTCTCACCCTTTCCGGCTTATCGTAACGCTTGCCTATTGGTCGTGAAGCGAGCGCGTCGTAACGATATCGTTGCATCGATGGGCGAGGATGGCTCGGTTCAACCGCAGCGGAACCGTATCCGGATGGGCCGAATAGCGGGACGGGCCTATCCGGCCGTAACGATGTCGGAACGGTCGGTCGGTGGAATGGAGGCATGATGTCAACGTTGGATCGCTTTCGCAGAACCCGCGACCGGGAGCCGAGCGAGCCCGAGGCCCCCGTCGCCGAGGCACCCGTCTTCGCCGAGGCCGTCGACATCGCCGACGACGACCCGTTGCGCACCGTGCTGCTCACCAGCGGAGGGCCGGTCGACCTCGAGTCCGTCGACGTCGAGTCCGAGGCCGCCGACCACCTCCGTGAGGCCGGGTTCACCCTCATCGTCCCGCTCATCGCCAGGGGGCGGCTCATCGGCACCCTCAACCTCGGACCACGCCTATCCGACCAGCCCTACTCCACCGACGACCGCCGCCTGCTGGCGACGCTCGCCGACCAGGTTGCTCCGGCGATTCGGGTCGCCCAGCTGGTCCGCGAGCAGGAGGCCCAGGCCGAAGAGCGGCAGCGCATCGAGCAGGAGCTCGCCGTCGCCTCGCTCATCCAGCACACCCTGCTGCCCAAGGAGGTGCCGGACCTACCGGGCTGGCACATCGACGCTTTCTACCGCCCGGCGCGCGAGGTGGGCGGCGACTTCTACGACTACATCACCCTCGACGATGGCAGGGTCGGGGTCGTGATCGGCGATGTCACCGACAAGGGCGTTCCTGCGGCCATGGTCATGGCGACCTGCCGCTCCATGCTGCGCGCCGCCGCTTCCCAGAGCAGCGATCCAGGCGAGGTGCTGGCCGGCGTCAACGACTCGCTCGTGCCCGAGATCCCACCCAACATGTTCGTCACCTGTCTCTATGCGGTGATCGAGCCATGGAGTGGACGAGTCACCTTCGCCAACGCCGGACACAACCTCCCCTACGTGCGCACCAGCGACGGCGTCGCCGAACTCAGGGCCACGGGGATGCCCCTGGGGTTGATGCCCGGCTCCAAGTACGAGGTGGAGACCGGGATGCTCGAGCACGGAGAAACCATGCTGCTCTCCAGCGACGGCATCGTCGAGGCCCACAACGCCGCCGGCGAGATGTACGGGTTCCCTCGATTGATGGGGATCGTGGCGGGCCTGAGTGCCGAAGGCGACCTGATCGACACCGTCATCTCCGACCTCGATCGGTTCGCCAACCCGGACACGCCGCAGGAGGACGACGTCACTCTGGTGTCGGTCCGCCGGCGGAGGGTGCCGAGCGCAGAGGAGGCAGCGGACACCCTCCTCCCCCGCAGCGAGTACCGCGAGCTCGCCGCCTTTTCGGTCCCCAGCGATCCCGGCAACGAGCGCACCGCCATGGAGATCGTGGCCGACGCCATTGAAGGGCTCGGGTTCGACGAGGCCACTCGGCTCCGGATCGGGACCGCGGTCTCGGAGGCGGCGATGAACGCCATCGAGCACGGCAACGAGGCCCAGGTCGACCTCCCGGTCGACGTCACCGTCAAGGCCAACGACTTCGAGCTGATCGTCACGATCGCCGACCATGGTGGGGGCGGGTTCGTCGCTCCCACGGGTGTGCCGGACCTGGAGGCCAAGCTGGCCGGCGAGGACCGCGCCCGGGGCTGGGGCCTGTACCTCATCGAGAACATGGTCGACGAGGTACGGACGGCCGACACCGACACCGGCCACATCATCGAACTGGTCATGAGATTGCGAGGTACAGGAACATGAGCAAGGCGCCCTTCACCGCCGACCTGCGGACCGAAGACGGGTTCGTCGTCATCGACTTTGGCGGCGACATCGACCGAGACGCCGCCGCCGGGATCGAAGATGCCTACCAGGTGGCCGCCGACAAGAACGGCGCACTGATCCTCAACTTCGAGGGTGTCGACTACATCAACTCGACCGGCATCGCCCTCATCGTCGGCCTCCTCGCCAAGGCGAGGAGCGCCTCACGGGATGTCTCGGCCTTCGGGTTGACCGACCACTACCGGCAGATCTTCGAGATCACCCGGTTGGCGGACTTCATGCAGATCTACGACGTGGAAGCAACCGCGGTCTCGGCCGCGAGATAGCGAGGAGGAACCGGTGAACGAACCCAAGGTCAGGGTGAGCGTCCGCTCGGCGGGCGACGGTGTCAACGTCATCGATATCGAGGGCGAGATCACCGCGGCAAGCGAGACGGCGCTCAGCGAGGCGCATGCCGAGGCGGCGGAAGGCGCCGGCGTCGTCGTCCTCAACTTCGAGGGCCTCGATTACATGAACAGCGGCGGGATCGGGCTCCTCGTCACCACCTTGATCCGGGCGAACCGGATGGGGCACAAGCTGGTGGCGTACGGCCTCAACGAGCACTACCTACAGATCTTCAGCCTCACCAAACTCGACGAAGCCATCGAGATCCACGAGGACGAGTCGTCGGCGGTCGGGGTCGCGGCGTAGGTGACACGGCTGCGAGCCCAGGGCTCGCAGCGTCATATATGACGCTCCCGGCCCACAGAGTTGGTCAGGAACCTGAGCAGTCGTGGACGGACCCGACCGTGACGAACTCCACATCGGTGCCGTCCGCCGCCATCACGTAGATCCCGATCGGATCACGGTCCGAAGTGAACAGAATGTGGCGACCATCCAACGACCAGGTGGGGTTACCGTCCTCCGCCGCCTCGTCGGTGAGTCGCATCGGGTTCGAGCCGTCGGCGTTCATCACATAGATCTCCCGGTTGCCGTCGCGATCGGAGACGAAAGCCAGGCGCGAACCGTCCGGCGACCACGCGGCCAGCGCGTCCAGCGCCGGATCGCGGGTGAGATTGACCTGGTCGCTGCCGTCGGCGTCCATGACGTAGATCTCTTGGTTGCCGTCGCGCAAGGAAAGGAAAGCGACCCGAGTTCCGTCCGGTGACCACACCGGTTTGGCGTTCGGGGCACCCTCTGTGAGCTGCCGGTGCTCTCCGAAGCCGTCGGCCGGCATGACGAAGATCTGGACGACGGGATCCGCTTCGTCGTCGGCAGTGTCGCGATCGAGGACGATCTCGCCGCGGGTCTCCGACCAGTCAGACGACGAATCGACGACGTTGTTGTAGGTGAGCTGGAGAGCATCAGACCCGTCCTCGTTCATGACGTACAAGTCGAGATCGCCGTCCCGGCCCGAGGTGAACAGGATCTGGCTGCCGTCGGGCGACCAGGTTGGGTTGACGTTGTTGCCACCATCGGTGACACGGGTGATCTCCCCGTCGCTCAGGATGTAGATCTCGCGGTCGCCTTCGTGATCGGACCAATACACCAGCCGATCGCAGGCCACGCCGGCCGGCATCGACGCACTCGGCGCACACGCGACGAGGATCGCGGCGACCGCGGCGAGCAGACCACCTCGGATCATTCTCCTTCCATCGTCGGGTCTCGTACCCACACACCGACCGACTCGGGCTGCAGGGTCTGCTGGACCACGTCCACCCACTCCCCGGTCACGATGTCGGGATCGACCTGGTCCCGCAGCCGCGCCGAGAACCGGTCGACCACCTGCTGTGCGTCATAACGGGACCGGTAGAAGCGGCGATCGACGAACCGCTGTACCCGCTTCCGCAGCGGGTTGAACAGGAAGAACACCGCCAGGGTCGATGCGGCAACCGCCATGTTGCTGTTCTCGAACGGCAACGAAGACGGGACCCAGAGGGCGCCGGCCGCAAACACCAAGCCCAACACTCCGACGACGATCGCATACACCACCGTCCGGTTGATGATCCGGTCGATGTCATAGAGCCGATAGCGAGTGATCGCCACGGCCAGCGCCAACGGAATCCCGATCCCTGCAACGACACCGGCGACGTCGTTGGCGCCGTGGACGAACGGCTCGGCAGCCAGCACGAGCAGCGCCAGCGCAACCGCGTACGCCACCCACCGGATCTGGAACCGCTCCAGTGGATCTCCCCGGAAGCGGAGGACCACCAGGCGGATCAACGCGGCGAGCCCGATGCCGAACGAGGTGAGCATCGTGAGGAACGTGATGGCCTCGAAGACGCGGTACCCCTCGATCGGAGCGGGATACGCCGTGCCTTCGATCTCGTAGCCGAGGAACGGGGCGCTGATGAGGTCAACGACGGCGACGGCAACGACGGCGCCGAGGGCGTACCGCCACCATCGGCCCGCCGGCTCGCCGCTGGGGAACACGATCGATGCAGCGATGAGTGCCGCGAGCGAGAGCGCAATGAAGGCGGTAGCGAGGAGGATCGACCAGTCGAGCGCCGCTCCTTCGACGCGGGGGATGAGCTCCTCGAACATCAGGCGAAGCGCAAACGCGGTTCCGAATCCGGCCAGCAGCCAACCCATGGCGTGCTCGGGCCGACGCAGCGTGAGGACGAAACCCACGGAGCCGAACCCCACGACCAGACCGAAGACGCCGACGAGCTGCAGCCAGTCCTTCGCCGAGTCGGGAGCGCTGCTGTCGACCCACAGTGCCGCGGCAAGCACCGTCGCTGCGGTGCCGATGACTGCGATGAACAATGCCAGCCAACGGATCGGAGGCGCCGGGCTCACGCTTCCTCCTCGACCCAGACCGAGACCGAAGCCGGCCGAAGGGTGCGGCGTACCACGTCGACCCACTCGTCCGCCACTGCCCCCGGATCGACTTGATCGCGCAAGCGGACCGCGAACTCGTCGACGACCTGCTGTGTGTCGTATCGCGACCGGTAGAACCGCATATCGACGAACCGCTGGACCCCCCGCCGCAGCGGGTTGAACAGGAAGAACACCGCCAGGGTGGCAGCGGCCACCGCGACATTGTTCCCCTCGACGGGAAGCAGGGTCGGAAGCCACACCGCGCCGGCGCCGAATAGCGCACCGAGCATGGCAACGACGATCGTATACACCACCGTCCGGTTGATGATCCGATCGATGTCGAACAGGTTGTGGCGAAGGATGGCGATCCCGATGGCGACCGGGAACGCCGCCAATCCGGCGAGCCACAGTGCTTCCTGCCACCACGGGTCGCCCGCGCCGAGGTCTCCGATCAAGAGGGCGGAAAACAGGAGCGTCCCAGCGACGGCCAGCCACTTGATCTGCTGCCGCTCTACCTGGGCGCCTCGCACCCATCGATGGACGAGTGAAGCGACACCGACCGGTAGCCCGACGAGGAGCGCCATGGAGGGAATGCCGGATGCGGCACCATAGATGGCATTGGTCGCATCGGGCTGAACGATGAGCCGCCGGAGCTCGGCCGTCGGCAGCTCGGCAGTATGGGCGAGGAAGAGGATCATGCCCCCGATCCAGATCACACCGAGGACCGCGCTCACCCACCGCCAGACCCCGACCGGACGACGCGACGGGTAGATCATCAGCAGTACGGGAAACGCCACGAGGAAGGGCGCCCACATCCACGAGGCTATCCAGGTGATCACTCCCGCTGCGGGCAGCGGATCGGATGCCACCGAGGATGCTGCGTAGGCGGTCGAGAAGCTGAAGACGGCAGCGCCCACACCGGCAGCCAGCAGGAAGAGGCCGATCCCGTTCCCGGGGCGCTTGGAAACGATCAGTGCTCCCACCGTCGCGGCAACGACGCCGGGCAGGGCAAATGGAGATTCGGCCGAGGGCGAGATCGGCAGCGCGGCCACCATGAGGACCACAACAGCGGCCAGCGCGGCCAGCGCACCGATACGCCAGGAAGTCACGCTTCTTCTCCGGCTCGTTCGGCCACCCATACGGAGAGCAGCCCGGGGTGCAAGGTCCGCTGCGCGGCCTGAGCCCAGGCGGACATGATGGCGGAGACATCCGTGCTGTCTCGTAGCTCGGAAGCCAGGGCGTCGACGACGACCTCGCGGTCGTATGGGGTGCGGTTGAAGCGTCGGTCCAGCCGGGTCGTGAGCCAGCGGCGGAGGGGGTTGAACCCAATCGCGATCGCCAGCGTCGTCGCCGCCACGAACGTCGGCTGCTCGAACCCCAGTCGGGTCGGCAGCCACACCGCACCGGCGCCGAACGCGGCGGCGATGAGCACGGCCAGGACCGCATAGGTGACCGTGCGCGACACGATCTTCCCGATGTCGTACAGGCGGTACTTGGTGATGGCGAATCCGATCGACACCGGAACGAGGACGATGCCGAGGGCGAGAAACACGTCGGCGATCGGGCTGTCCTGGGCGCCGCCGAACTCGGCGACCAGCCCGATCCCAAAGACGATGAACGTGGGAACGAGCCACTGCAACTGGGCTCGCTCGTCTCCGTCGGACCGATGCCAGCGCACCGCCAGGGAAACGACGCTGGCAGCGATCCCGATCAGCATGAGACCCATCCCGACGAACTGCACGGGCAGGAGAAGCCCGATGTCGCCCTGGGCGATGTCCTCGGAGGCCTCGAAACCGTAGACGGCCCGAACGATCGGGACGCTGACCAGGATCGTGGCGTAACCGGCGAGGGCACTCGCTGCCGCCCACCGCCACCGCGGCGACGGGGGCGATCCCGTCGGGAACAGCAGTGGAAGGAGAGCGCCGCCCAGGACGACGATCCCGAACAGGCTGGCCAGGTTCAGGTAGGCGAACACCTCGTGGACCGCGGGGAGGCCGGCGGCATCACCGGCGGCGGAGATCGTGGCGGTGACGTTGAGCAAACCAGCTGCGGCGCCAAGCGCCAGCATGACCCAGGACACGGCGTTGTCTTGCACCTTGAGCACCAGCAGCGAGCCCAAGGCGAGGACGAGGCCGTATCCCACGACGATCGGCACATCCGACCAAGTGGCGTCATCCGGGCCGAAGAAGCCACTGATCAGGACGGCAATCCAGAGACCCCAGACCCCGGCGACCGCGAGAACGGATCGCCGCCGCGGCCGAACTGCCCGACTCATTACGATCCTTCCCGGACCCACACTGCAACCGAACTCGGCTGCAGCGTTTGTTGTACCACCCCCGCCCACTCGGCGGCCACCCGATCCGGATCCACCTCGTCCCGCAACCGCGCAGAGAACGCTTCGGCCACCAGCTGCGCGTTGTAGCGAGACCGGTAGAAGCGACGATCCACGAACCGCTGCACCCGCCGGCGCAACGGGTTGAAGAGGAAGAACACCGCCAGGGTCGACGCCGCCACCGCCAGGTTGTTGTC
>CAZCBO010000007.1:17907-25957 GCA_964496825.1 uncultured Acidimicrobiaceae bacterium | reverse complement strand
AAGGTGAAGCTCGGGTTCGAGAAGGAGATGCTCGGGCTCTACATCTCGGACCACCCACTGCTCGGGGTCGAGCGGGTCCTCGAGACCCAGTGCTCGTCCTCGATCGTCGGCCTTTGGGACCTCAACGACGGCTCGTCGGCGTCGATCGGCGGCATCGTCGGCTCGATCACCACCCGCTACACCAAGGGCGGGGAGCCGATGTACTTCTTCTCCTTCGAGGATCTGGAGGGATCGGTCGAGGTGGTCTGCTTCCCGAGGACGGTGTCGGAGTTCGGCCCGCTGGTACGCGAGGACGCCATCCTCATCGTCACCGGACGGGTCGACCATCGCGGCGACGACGTGAAGTTCATCGCCCAGCAGCTCCACGAGCCCCAGCTGGACGCCGACGCCGTGGTGCGCCTCACCGTGCCGGCGACCCGGCTGTCGCAGGACACGGTCGGCAAGCTGCGGGGGATCCTCAGCAACCATCCCGGCAGTGCCGAGGTGTATCTCCACATGACGTCGGAGGGCGGGGAGAAAGTGCTGCGCCTCGGCGAGGAGCACCGGGTCGAGGCCCGCTCGGCCCTCTTCGCCGAGTTGCGGGAACTGCTGGGACCGTCGGTGGTGATGTAGCAGCGCCGGCGGCGGCGCGGATAGCCTTCGGCCATGAGGCCGGTCACGGGGTACGCCACCCTCGACGATCAGAGCATCGCCTATCAGCTCATCGGGGAGGGTCCGGGGGCGATCATCTACGCCCTCGGGGCGCGGGCACCCTTCGACGCCGAATGGGATGAGCCCAACATCCGGGCGTTCTATCAGCAGTTCGACGGGTTCGCCCGTTCGATTCGATTCGACCAGCGCGGGATCGGAGCTTCCGATCCTGTGTCCCTCGACGCCCTGCCGCCCTGGGAGTCGCTGGCCGACGAGATCGGGGCCGTCCTCGACGCGGTCGGGGTCGAGACGGCGACGGTGCTCGCCGGCGGCCCGGGCGGACCCGCTGGTGCGCTCTTCGCCGCCACCCGTCCCGAGCGAACCGCCGGGCTCATCTTCTTCCAGACCTCGATGCGGCGGCTCGTCGACGAGGACTACCCGTTCGGTCTCACCGAAGACGAGCTCGACGATCTCGTCGAGCGGATCGGTCGGGCGTGGGGGACCGACGCCTTCGTCGAGTTCTTCTTCCCCAGTCGCGTCGGCGACCCCGACTTCCGCGCCTACCTCGCCAAGCACGAACGCTCGGCGGCCAGCCCGGCTGCGATCCAGAAGATGATGGCCATCGAAGCGCGGGCCGATGCCCGGGCCCTGCTGTCGGCGGTCCAGTCGCCGACGTTGGTAGTGCACCGGGCGGGCAATCCGGAGTACCCGATCGAGCACGGCCGGTACATCGCAGAACAGATCGAGGGCGCCGAGTTCGTCGAACTTCCCGGCGGTGACGCGGCCCCGTATTGGGAGCACCCGGAGCTGTCGGTAGCCGCCATCAAGGACTTCATGGAGCGCACCCAGGCCATCACCCGTCCCGACCGCCGCCTGGCGACGGTCGTGTTCACCGACATCGTGGCGTCGACACAACGCGCCGAAGAGCTCGGTGACGGCCGCTGGCAGGCGTTGCTCGATCGGCACCACGAGATCGCCGCCCAGGTGGTGGAGGACCACGACGGGAACGTGATCCGTTCCACCGGTGATGGCATCCTCGCCGTGTTCACCGGTCCGGGTCGGGCCATCGTCGGATCGGCCGCCCTGCAGCGTCAGCTCCGCCCGCTCGACCTCGAGCTGCGCACCGGGATCCACACCGGCGAGGTCGAGCGCAGCGGAGACGACGTCGGCGGTATCGCGGTCCATCTGGCGGCCCGCATCATGGACAGGGCCGAACCGGGCGAGATCCTGGTCTCACGCACCGTGAAGGACCTGGTGGTTGGATCCGATCTGGCCTTCACGGACCGCGGGGTGCACTCCCTGAAGGGGATCGACGAGCCCTGGCAGCTCTATGGCTTCGTTCTTGCGTAGCGTCAGCCCGTATCCGGGCCCTGATTACGCAAGAACGGTGAGATCCTCCAGCTCGACGTCCTCCAGCAGCGTCCGAAGGCCCTTGGCATCCGTCGGCGGCACAGCCATCCACGGCACCGGGATGAGCGGCACCCCGTAGCGCTCGGCGAGACCCTCCATGGCGATTCCCTGGCGTCGAGCCTCCCCGCCCCAGTTGGCGAGGTTCTCCTTGAGCTCGGTGTGGACCGCAGGGTCGTTGATGCCGGTGATCGGCCTGTGGGCGGCCTCGGCCCATTCCGGAGGAAGGGCGCGGTTGAGAACGATCGCCGTCGGCCGCACGTCGATGTCGGTGAGCTCCTCGAAGAAGCGAACGACCTCGTTGACCGGGGCGGGCTCGGCGGTGGTGACGACGAGCGTGATTGCCTGCTGCAGGTAGCGCTGCATGGTGTGTGCCCGCGCCGTCAGCGCGTCGTACATCGTGCGCAGGTCGAGGAGGAACTCGGCGATGTCTTCGAGCAGCGGGCCACCGAGGACGGTGTCGGCGATCTTGAGCATCGGTCTCCCGGTGAACCGGTAGAGGAAGCGTCGTCCCGGCAACTGGGCCCCGGTCAACCAGTGCAGCAGCTTGCCGCCGACCAGATCGGCGGTCCTCGCCGGTGCCAGGTAGAAGTCGAGACCTCCCGCCGAAGGAGGGGTATCGACGACGATCGTGTCCCAGCGACGCGACTCGATGAAGGTCGCCATCGTCTCGGCGGCGGCGAAGGACTGAGCGGCGGGGAAGCGGTCGGCGATCGCCCGGAAGTACGGATTGACCAGCAGGCGGTCCGCCACCTCCGGCTCGCTGTAGCGACGGACGATCGCCTCCCACGACGAGGTGACGTCGAGTGTCGCGGCCCACAGCCCCGGGACACCGGGGACCGGCACGGGCTCGGTCTCCAGGCTCCGCAGGTCCAGCGCGTCCGCGAGCCGCTTCGCCGGGTCGACCGTCATCACCAGGGTGTGGGTATCCGGCGAGGCGGCGTCAATGGCGATCGCCGCCGACAGCGTGGTCTTGCCCACCCCACCCGCCCCGGTGACGACGATGGTCCGGGTCACAGCAACACCTCGAGCTGATCGGCGAGCCGTTCGGCCACCTCGGCCGGAGTCCGCACGTCGAAGAGAAACGGAAGGCGCGGGTCATCGGGGATGGCGTCGAGCCATTCCCGCTGCCCGTCGGTGAGATCGGTGTGCAGGATGCCCGCATCTCGGGCGGCGCTCGCCTCGAGCGCCTCGATCGTCTCTCGCGCCGTCACGAGCGGCTCGAAGACCCGGTTGGCCAGTACATCGACGATGACGATCTGGCGCTCCTTGTCGATCCGGGCGATCGCCTCCCTCGTCTCGATGATCGGCAGCTCCTCGGCGGTGGTGACGAGGACGAGGCCACTCGTGGCCGGGTTGGAGAGGGTCGCTTCCAGCCGGGCCGCCTGCTCGCGTACCGCCCCGGTCGGGACGAGGCCTGTGATCGTCCGAGGGGCGGTGAGATAGGACTGGAGCTGGCCGATCGGGGGTGCGTCGGCGACGACGAGGTCCCAGTCGTCAAGCCACACCTCGTAGATCGGCTTCCCGATCGTGATGATCTCCCTGACCCCGGGCGCAGTGTCGACGAGGACGTTCAGGGCGCGGCTGAGCTGCCCGGTCGGCATCGATCGGGCGAGCCGGAGTTGGAGCTTGAGGTACTCGTCGAGGGCGTTGGCCCGGTCGACCCGGGCGGCGTGGAGGCCGGGACGGATGGGGACGGGCTCGTAGCCGAGCGAGTCGACGCCCAGGTGCACGGCCAGGCCAAGCGGCTCGGTCATGGCGATGGCCAGAACCCGCTTGCCGTGCCGGGCGGCCAGGATCGCCAGGGCTGCCGTCACCGCCGATTTGCCCACCCCGCCCTTGCCGGAGACGAGGAGCAGGCGTCGGTCGAGCATCTACTCGCTGAGGGGGATCCGCAGCACCAGGGCGTCGTCTTCGACCGCCCACTCGGCCCGGCCGACGAGCGAGTAGTCCACGTAGTCCTGCTCGGCGCTGGCGATGAAGCGGCGGCGCGCTTCGCCCTCCAGGGGCGGGATGCCGCGTTCCTTGACCGCCGCCGCCCGCTCGCGGAATCGCTCGATGAACTCGTCGACGTTCAGTTGCGCCATGCCCGCAGGGTATACGCGCCGCTGCCGACCCAGGGAGTCCGGCTGCAGATTCCGCGGGCCATGAGTGTCATATGTGCCCCTACCGGCCCTGGGCTCGGAAGGGGAACGCCCTACGTCGCGTCGAGAGCGGCTCGCTTCGCCTCCGCCCTGCGCTCGCCTTCGAGGCGAGCCAGGTCGTAGTCGCTGTGGTCGACGAACTGCATGCCGGCGGCGATCAGGTGATGGCCGGCGACCTCGTCGATGAGTCGGTGCATCTGCTGGGCGACCTTCCGGTAGTCGGGGTGGCCCGCCTGCTGGCTGCGCAGTTCGATGAAGTGGAACGCCTCCCTGGCGTTCAGGTGCAGGTAGTAGCGCACCCGGTAGGCGAAGGGGATGACGTACTGGGCGATGTCTGGTCCGTGGACGGTGCGTACGCGCTCGTAGAGCGCCGCGGTGCGGTCCATGGCTTCCCGCCACAGGTCGATGGCACCGATGTCCTCGATCGACCCGGGGATGACGAAGCCGTGGGTTGGCGAGAGGCGCTGCCACTCGAGGGTCAGCATGCGGTGGCGTTGCAGGTCGCGAAACACGCCGTAGTCGGAGAGGACGTCGAACCGGTAGAAGGCGCGCTCGATGGCCCGGCCGGGTTTGTGGCGCCGATTGCCCCGCTCACCGAAGGCGATCTCGATCAGGGAGGCGATGTCGTCGGCAGCCAGCGATCGGACGTAGTCGAGCAGCTGGTCGTCGGGGAGATCCGACATGGCATAGAGCGCCGAGGCGGCGATCTTGACCTCGGCCTCCGGATCCCACTCGACGAGCGTCACCTCTTGGCGCGGTTGCGGGGCGACCCCGATGTCGGTGGCGCGATGGTCGAGCCGGGCGGCGACGTCGGCCAGGTAGTCGGTCCAGGCACCGCCTCGGTCGGGCACGTCGACCCGTTTGAGGAAGGAGGGGATGACCTTGCGAAGCTCGGTCAACATGAGGTCGGCGTAGGTCCTGGCCTCCGCCAGCGGATGCGCCCGCATGCGCATCAGTAGCATCTCGTAGGCCTGGCCGCTGGCGAAGATGCCGACGTTCGAGATCGTCGACGCCGGCAGCAGCCCCCGGAGATCGTCGCACGCCTTCGCCCGGATCGTCGAACGCCAGACGAAGTTCGAATCGCCGTCCTGCTGGGGATAGAGCGTTTCGTAGTACGGAACCGCCCTGGCGACCAGCGACGAGTACGTGTCGAAGAGCCAGTCCATCGTGGCGACGTACTCGTCCTCGAGGTCCGTGCCGACCAGCTCGGCCGGCGCGTGGTAGCGGTATCGATCACCGAGCTTCTGGTCATAGAAGATGTAGCGCGTCGACTGCTCCAGATACGAGGCGAGGCGGCCCCATTCGAGGACCTTGGTGAGGAGGTTCGAGGCCTGCTCGCATGCGATGTGCGCTCCGCCGAGCTGAGCGACCGAGTCGTCGCCGTACTGAGTGAACACCCGGTCGTAGAGGCTCTCGGCCCGCTGCAGATCGACGATGGGGTCGGCGCCCTCCAGGCGCTGGGCGATCGTCTCGATGCCGACGTCGGCGTCGGCGACGAACTCGTCGAGGAACAGCCGTCGCACGGACTTGGGGGAGCGGCTGTAGCGGGCGAACAGGGCACCCTTGACCACCTCAGGCAGGTTGACGACGGCGAAGACCGGACCGTCGAGCTCGGTGAAGAAGCGGTCGAGGATGACGCGCTCGGACTCGGAGAAGGTCTCGACGTGATAAGAGGGCGGAGCGATGCTGGCCGTGGTCATGAACTGAATGACATTCGTGTGATTCAAGATAGCAGTCTGTAGCACTGCGCGCCTATCGGGGTACGCTGCTGGCGTGGTCGTCGTGCTCAGGATCCTGCAGGGAATCTTCATCGCGATCGCCGCGGCGGCAGTGGTGATCCCGGTCTTCGTCGTGTACGACCTCGTATCCGGCGGGACCGCCTTTGGCCTGTGCCCGACCGGGCTGCGCACCTGCGAACCAGGGTACTTCGCCGGACCCGAGCTGCTCGGGGTGCTGCTGCTCGTGCTGTTCTTCGCCATCGGGGGTATCGCGCTCTGCGCCAGGGGGATCAGGCATTTCGAGTCACCGAACGGCAAGTACCAGCCCGTGAGCGTCGAATAGCGATGCCAACGGCACCGACCGTCGAACAACGCGAGCGCGCCGGTGCCGTCCTCGACCGTCTCGTGGAGCGATACCCGAAGATGGGCACGGCCCTCCGGTACGATGACCCGTGGCAGCTACTGGTCGCCACCGTCCTCTCGGCGCAGACGACCGACGAGAACGTCAACGCAGTGACGCCGGTCCTGTTCGAGCGATGGCCGACGGCGGAGGACCTGGCAGCCGCCGACCCCGAAGAGGTGGAGGCGGTCGTGTACTCCACCGGGTTCTTCCGGCAGAAGACCAAGGCGATCATCGCTCTCTCCGCCGATCTCGCCGAGCGTTACGGCGGCACCGTGCCCGAGGACCTCGACGAGCTGGTGACGCTGCACGGCGTGGGGAGGAAGACCGCCAGCGTGGTGCTGGCCGAAGCGTTCGGGATCCCCGCCATCGCCGTCGACACCCACGTCAACCGCATCACGAACCGTCTCGAGCTCGTCGACAGCCGGGATCCGGTCACGATCGAGTTCGCCCTGCGCGAGGTGTACCCGGAGGAGCGATGGGACGGGGTGTCGATGCGCTTCATCCAGTTCGGCCGCGAGGTCTGTGAAGCGCGACGGCCCCGGTGCTACGAGTGCCCGCTCGCGGACCTCTGCCCGTACCCGGACAAGACGCCGGCGCCCGACTAGGTCCCGCTGCCCCCGGCAGGCATCCGTCGCCCCACCGGCCGGGTCCTGACGATGTCCATGCCCTTGGTCTCGGGAAGACGCAGTGTCAGCAGGATCGCACCGACAACCCCGGCGCCGAGAATCGCGATCGTCACCGAGAGCCCGAGCTCGTCGATGAGCAGCGCACCGACGAGGAAGCCGGCGATGCTGCCGATGATGGCGACGTTGGTGATCCAGCCGGCCGCGGTCGCCCTGACCTTGGTGGGAAACAACTCGGCACGCATCGCACCGAGGGCAGGCGTGAGCATGGTGGCGCCGAGGGTGGCCAGGAAGATCGAGACGGCAAGCGCCCAGGTCGACTCGAGGAGATAGAACCCCAGTCCGCCGGCGAGCCCGATGAGCATCGCCGCGATGGCGGTCGGCCGCCTCCCGGCACGGTCGGCAGAGCGGCCTCCGACCAGCAATCCGATCGTCCCGAGCCCGCTGGCGACGATGAGGAGAAACCGCGCCGGGCCGGTCTCCCATGCCAGGTCGTTGATGAGGCGCTCGAGCACGAAGTCGAAGGCGGGGGCGGCAAAAGCCGCCACGAAGAACGACACGCCGGCGAGCGGCCAGAAATGCCTGCCCAGACCCATGCGGAGGGCGATGACGAAGCCGATCGGTGCTCCCTTGCGGAACGCCCGCGATTCGGGGAGGAAGCGCATCAGCATGGGGAGCGTGAGCACCCCGAGACCGACCAGGGCGAACAGGATCCGCCACGCCTCATCGGCGCGCTCGGCCAGGGGAAGGATGAGGAGGCCGGTGCCGACACCGAGGGATCCCGCCAGCCCGTACAAACCCAGCCCGTAGCCGCGCACACCGGGCGTCATCTCCTCGGCGAGCAAGACGATGCCGAGGCCGGCGATCGCAACGACCCCGATCCTGACGACGGCCTGGGAGAAGGCGTAGACCGCCGGAACCGGGACGAAGGCGGTGAGGAGGCTCCCCGCGGCGAGCAGGGCGTAGGCGAGGATCAGCGGTCGACGCCTTCCGGTGCGGTCGCCGGCGACGGCGAAGGCCACGCCGAGCAGTGAGGCGGCACGGACCCCGGCGAAGATCAGGCTCATCGTTCCTTCGCTGAGCTCGAGGGAGAGTCGCGCAAAGGGCAGCGTGTGCGCCATCTGC
>CAZCBO010000007.1:0-17897 GCA_964496825.1 uncultured Acidimicrobiaceae bacterium | reverse complement strand
CGAACGCCACGATGCCGAGCAGAAAGACGATCCTGCGGTCGGCGACGGTGAACCGGTCGGTTGGGCTGAGGAACTTGGGAAGCGCCATCGGAAAGGGGTCGGGAGCCTACCGTCGCCGGGAACATCTGCAGTGTCGTTACCGTTCAAACCCTGGCCATGTCAGACGTTTCGCTCATCGCCGCCGTCCTGGCGGGAGCCGCCTCGTTCATCTCCCCGTGTGTACTTCCGCTGCTACCCGGGTACATCTCGCTGATGTCCGGGTACTCCCTCCAGGAGCTCTCGGAAGGCAACGTGTCGATGCGTCGCGTGGTGGGGATGACGGCCCTGTTCGTGGGCGGATTCACCGCCGTGTTCGTCGCCATCGGCGCCACGGCCACCTCGTTGTCGTCGATCCTCAACCAGCGGTTCTTCACCACCCTCGCCGGTTGGGTCATCATCGTCATGGGGCTGTTCATCGCGGTGACGGCGGTGTGGCAGCCGGCGGCGCTGCTGCCGTTCATGAAGGACCGGCGCATCGATGCCCATGGGGCGACCCAGCGGCTCGGCTACTTCGGTCCGCCGGCGATGGGTGCGGCCTTCGCCTTCGGTTGGACACCATGCATCGGACCCTTTCTCGCCTCGGCACTCGCCCTGGGCGCCTCGGCCGAGACCGTCGCCGACGGCATGGCGGTGCTGCTGTTCTACTCGCTCGGGTTGGGAATACCGTTCTTGATCACCTCGCTGCTGCTGGCCAAGGCGTTCTCGGCGTTCGACTGGGTCAAGCGCTATCTCACACCGATCACCGTGGGTTCGGGGGTGCTGCTCGCCGCCTTCGGCGTGGTCATGGTGACCGGCAACGTGGGTCGCCTGTCGAACTTCTTCTTCGAGATCATGGACTCGGTCGGGTTGGACCGGCTCACGACGTCGTGACCGCGACCGAATCGGTGCTCGATGACGAGCCTGCGATCACGTAGTCGGCGGCGAGCAGACTGCGAGCCGCCCAGCAAGCACCGCCCCATCGTGTGAGCGATCAGCGATTCTGTCGGTAGTCTCGCCCGATGTCGCTCACCCTGACCAAGGACGAGTTCCTCGACCTCGCCGCCGAGTACTCGGTGATCCCCATCGCGCTCGAGATGCTCGGCGACCGCGATACGCCGGTGTCGGTCTTCGAGAAGCTGGTCGGTGGCGGCGACGGCTTCCTGCTCGAATCCGTAGAGAAGGGAGAGCGGTGGGCCCGGTGGTCGTTCGTCGGCTGGGAGCCGGCGTTCAGTCTGGTAGCGCGGCGAGGGACGACGTCGGTCGAGGGCGCCGAAGTGGGACTGCCGCACGGTGACCCGCTCGACACGCTCGCCGCGGTGATGGAGGGATTCAGCAGCCCGCCGGCGGAGCGAATCGGGCTGGGTCGCGTGCCGCCGCCGCTCCACGGCGGTGCCGTCGGCTACCTGGGGTACGACACGGTGCGGTACATCGAGCACCTCCCCGACATGCCGAAGGACGACCGCGACCTCCCCGAGATGGTGTGGCACTTCACCGGGGGGATAGCGGCCATCGACTCGCTCCGCGACTCGGTGATGCTGATCCGCAACGTGTTCGTCGCCGATGACCCCGCAGCCCAGTACGAGCAGGCAGCGGCTGCCCTCGAAAGGGACGCCGCTCGTCTCGCAGGATCCGCGACGTCGGGCGCGGCGATGCGGCCCGGGTCGATCGGACCGGTCGCGGCGGAGGCGAACATGGAGCGGGGCGAATTCGAAGCGGCGGTCCGCCGGTGCATCGACTACATCAACGCCGGCGATGCGTTCCAGATCGTTCCGTCCGTCCGGTTCGCCGTCGACTTCGATGGCGATGCCTTCGCCGTCTACCGGGCGCTGCGGCTCATCAACCCTTCGCCGTTCATGTACTTCTTCCGCCACCGGGCCCTGTCGATCGCCGGGTCCTCACCGGAACTGATGACCAGGGTCAGGGACGGCATGGTGTACAGCCGGCCCATCGCCGGCACCCGTCCGCGAGGAGCCACGCCTGACGAGGACGAGCGGCTCGAGGCGGAGCTGCTGGCGGATGAGAAGGAGCTCGCCGAGCACGTCATGCTCGTCGACCTCGCCCGCAATGACCTGGGCAGGGTGTCCGACTTCGGCACGGTCACCGTCGACGAGCTGATGGTGGTCGAGCGCTACTCCCACGTGATGCACATCGTCTCGGGGGTATCGGGCCGACTCCGCCCCGGGCTGGGCCCGGTCGATGTGCTCAGGGCCACCTTTCCCCACGGGACCGTCACCGGGGCGCCGAAGGTCCGGGCGATGGAGATCGTCGACGAGCTCGAGCCGACCGCACGGGGCCCTTATGCCGGCGCCGTCGGCTACCTCGACTTCTCGGGCAACGTCGACACCGCCATCGGGCTTCGCACCATGATCGCCGAGCGCACCAGGGCCTGGGTGCAGGCCGGGGCGGGAATCGTCGCCGACAGCGATCCCGCCGCCGAGTACCGCGAGTGCGTGGCCAAGGCGACCGCGGTGCTCACCGCGATCGCCTCCGCCACCGACCTCTGAACCCGTGCCGACGCGGCTCGTCGTGGTGATCCTCCTCGTCGTGGCGGTGACGGCGTGCAGTGACCCGCTCGAGGGGAAGCTCGGGGAGGATCTCTTCCAGACGGGGTGTGCCCGATGCCACCGAGCCGATCTCTCCGGGGGCGCCGACCTCGGCGGCGAGGCACCTGCGCTCGGCCCCGGCTCCAATGCCGCCACCGAGCTGACCGACGAGCAGATCGGCGACGTGATCCGGGTGGGGCCGGGAGCGATGCCCGGGTTCGGCAGACGGCTCACCGACGAGCAGATCGACAGCCTGGTGGCCTACCTTCGGACCGTGCAGCGGGGCCCGAGCCCGGACTGAACCTCGCGGCAGTCGGTACTGTTCACGCATGCTGGACGCGATCCTGCGCGATGCGGAACGCCGCGCCGACCGGGCCCGCGCCCGGAGTGACGAGCTTCGTGGCGCGGCCGGATCGCTGCCGCCTGCGCGGGGATTCGCCGCGACGGTGGGCAGCCCCGGCCCTGCGGTCATCGCCGAGGTCAAGCGGCGCTCACCGTCGCGGGGCGCGCTCGCCCCCGACCTCGACGCGGCGGATCAGGCCAAGCGGTACTCGGCGGCGGGAGCGGCCGCGGTCAGCGTGCTCACCGATCCGGATCACTTCGATGGCTCGCTCGATGACCTCGCGGCGGTGGCCGGTGCCGTCGGCCTCCCGGTGCTGCGCAAGGATTTCCTCCTCGATCCCGCCCAGGTGTGGGAGGCGAGGGCCGCCGGTGCAGACGCGGTGCTGCTCATCGTCGCCGCCCTGGCCCGCAACCGGCTGGCGCCGATGCTCGAAACGTCGGCGGCAGCGGGACTCGACGCCCTCGTCGAAGTACACGACGAGGACGAGGCCCTGGCGGCGTTGGGCGCAGGGGCCACGCTGATCGGGGTGAACAACCGCAACCTGGCCACCTTCGAGGTTGATCTCGACACCGCCGCCCGGGTGGCCCCGATGCTCGGTGACACCGGAGCCGTCATGGTGGCTGAAAGCGGTGTGTCGAACCCGGAGGCGGCGGCACGAATGTGGGCGCTCGGCTACGACGCAATCCTGGTCGGTGAGGCGCTGGTGACGGCGCAGGATCCCGAGCAGCTGCTCCGGGGGCTGATGGGCTCGTGACCTGGGTCAAGGTCTGCGGGCTCCAGGAGGAGGTGGACGTGGCAGCCGCGGTGGAGGCAGGCGCCGACGCCGTCGGGTTCGTCCTCGCAGAAGGATCACCCCGCCGGGTGTCGCTGGAGCGGGCCGGCGCGCTCATGGACGGGGTTCCGGTGCTCAGGATCCTCGTGACCGCACACCTCTCTCCCGAGGCCATGGTCGAGGCCGTGGAAGCGACGGGGGCCGACGGCATCCAGCCGCACGGGAGGCACGCCGCCGCCGCAGCAGCCGCCGGCGCCGCGGCAGGCAGGTTCGTGCTGCGGCCCGTGGCAATGGGGGGCGGTATTCCCGAGCCCGACCTCACCTCGGTTCCCGAGGATCAGCTCCCGATCCTCGACTCGGCCGAGGGCAGACGACTCGGTGGCACCGGCACGACCTTCGAATGGAAGGCGATTCCCGACCTCGGGCGCCCCTTCGTGCTCGCCGGTGGGCTCACCCCGGAGAACGTTGCCGGCGCCATCCGTGAGGTGCGCCCGTGGGGAGTCGATGCCTCCAGCGGGCTCGAAGTCACCCGCGGCGTCAAAGACACCGGTAGGGTCGTCGCCTTCATCGAGGAGGCGAAGCAGGCATGAAGCCAGACGAGCGCGGTCGATTCGGCGAATACGGGGGCCGGTTCGCCCCGGAGACCCTCATGCCGGCGCTCGACGAGCTGGAGGCCGCCTTCATCGAGGCCTGGGGCGACGACGCCTTCCGCACCGAACTTGCCGACCTTCTCGACACCTACGTGGGCCGCCCGACGCCGATGTACCACGCCGCACGGCTGTCGGAGGAGCTGGGGCTCGACCTGTGGCTGAAGCGCGAGGATCTCGCCCACACCGGGGCCCACAAGATCAACAACACCGTCGGCCAGGCGTTGCTTGCCTTGCGGATGGGCAAGCCGCGGGTGATCGCCGAGACCGGCGCCGGGCAGCATGGGGTGGCGACGGCGACGGCCTGTGCTCTTCTCGGGCTCGACTGTGTCGTGTACATGGGGGCGAAGGACATCGAGCGTCAGGCGCTGAACGTGTACCGCATGGATCTGCTCGGCGCCGAGGTCGTTCCGGTCGAGACCGGGGCCGCCACGCTGAAGGAGGCGGTGTCCGAGGCGTTGCGGGACTGGGTGGCGACGGTGGAGACCACGCACTACATCATCGGTTCGGTGGTGGGCCCCCATCCGTTCCCGTGGATCGTGCGCGAGTTCCAGCGGGTCATCGGCGAGGAGATGCGCAATCAGCTCAAGGATCCCGACGTCGTCGTCGCCTGCGTCGGTGGCGGGTCCAACAGCATCGGGGCCTTCAGCGCCTACGTCGGGGACCCGGCAATCTCGCTGGTCGGGGTCGAGGCCGGTGGTCTCGGGCTCGAGACCGGAAAGCACGGGGCGTCGCTGACCGCCGGATCGCCCGGCGTCGTCCACGGCGCTTACACCTATCTCCTACAGGACGACGAGGGCCAGATTCTCGAGGCGCACTCGGTGAGCGCCGGTCTCGACTATCCGGGGGTCGGACCCGAGCACGCCCACTTCCGCGACACCGGTGCCGTTCGCTATGAGTCGGTCACCGACCAGCAGGCCATCGAGGCTTTCCACCTGTTGTCCCGCACCGAAGGCATCATCCCGGCCCTGGAGCCGGCCCACGCCCTCGCCTGGGTCGTCGAGAACGCCGGGGCGCTGCGCGGAAAGTCGGTGGCCCTCGTGCTCTCGGGGCGGGGAGACAAGGATGTCGAGCAGGTGGCGGCGCATGAACGCTGAGACCGGGGCCGACCGTCTGGGGGAGCTCTTCGCCGCGGCGCGCGCCGAGGGCCGGGCGGTACTGCTTCCATACCTGACGGCAGGGATACCCGATGCCGCGTCGTCCGTTGCCATGTTCGAGGCAATGGAGGCCGCCGACGGCTTCGAAGTCGGGATCCCGTATGCCGACCCCCTCATGGATGGGCCGGTGATCGCCGACGCCGGCCGGCGGTCGATCGCGGCCGGCATGACCGTGCACCGGGCGCTCGAGCTCGTCAAGGACGTGTCGGCCCGGACCGGGAAGCCGGTCATCGTGATGACCTACACCAACCCGGTCCTCCAATACGGCATCGACGCGTTCGCCGCGGCGATCGACGCCGCCGGCGCCGACGGCCTGATCGTGGCCGATCTGCCCTTCGAGGAGGCGGATCCGTATCTGGAGGCGGTGGGCCGGCACGGGCTCGGGATGGCGCTGTTCGTTGCCCCGACCACCACGGCCGAGCGCCTGGCGCGCATTGCCGCCGCCGAACCGTCCTTTCTCTACGGCGTGGCCACTCTCGGCGTCACCGGCGAGCGGGACCGCCTGGCCGCCACCGCGACGTCGCTCGCCGAGCGGGTGCGGGAAGTGACCGACCTTCCGCTGGTGCTGGGGGTGGGGATCTCCACGGCCGATCAGGCCAGGGCGGCCGGGGCCTTCGCCGATGGGATCATCGTGGGCAGCGCCCTGGTTCGCACGGTCATGGACGCCGGCTCCCCGGCCGAGGCCGCCGGGGCGCTCCGTGCGTCGGTCGAGACGTTGGCAGCGGCTCTCCGCGGCTAGTCGATTCTGGGGAGCCACAGGTGGCTCGTACCGGCCGGCGGCACGCCTTCGGGTCGCGACGGCTCACCGTTCGCTCCCACCAAAACGGGTACCGGGAGTGGGATTCGAACCCACACGGGCTTGCGCCCAACGGATTTTGAGTCCGCCGCGTCTTCCGTTCCGCCATCCCGGCGGGGGCGCGGCGCATGGTATCGGGCGAAGAACCGGTATCGCTCGCGACCCCGTCGCTGTATCGTCTGCCGTGCGGACTGGGTGCACCGCATCGGAGGTGGGAGCGCATGGACCGGGAGGGTGGCGCTGTGATGGTCGAAATGGCCATCGTGGTCCCGATCTTCATTCTGCTCCTTTTCGGGATGCTCGAGTTCGGGCTCGCCTTCAAGGACAAGCTGGCGATGTCGCACGCCGTCAGCAGGGCCACCCGCGATGCCGCGGTGCTCGGGAACGACGACATTGCCGACATCGAGGTCCTCAGGGCGTTTGAGGCCGGGCTCTCGGCGGCCACGAGCATCAGCGCGGTGCAGTACGTCGACGTCTTCAAGGCCAACAGCGACGGCTCGCCCCAGATGTGGGACCGGTACTTCCCCGTCGACGATGCCTGTGGCTGGACGCCGTGTCCCGATCCTGCGGAGGTCAGCGGTCCCATCGTCTACGGCAACCCGGCCGACTATCCACCCTGTTCTCGGGACACCGCCCTCGATCCCAGCGACGGGGTCGACACGATCGGGGTGCGCGTCGCCTACAGCCACACCTGGATCACCGGTGTGCTCGGCATCTCCACCTCGACCTGGCACGAGACGGCCCGGGCCCGCTTGGAGCCGGAAGCCTTCGGACCAAACGATCCAACGTGTTGAGGTGGTCGAGACGCCGGGCCGATCGCGGTGCGGTCGCCGTGGAGATGGCGATCGCGGTTCCCGTGCTGGTGCTGCTGGCGTTCGGGATGCTCGAGTTCGGGTTGGCGTTCGCCAGCAAGCTCGAGCTGTCACAGGCGGTCAATCAGGCGACGCGGCACGCGACCGTGATGGGGCGTGAGCCCAACGCCGACATCGAGATCCTCGACGCGCTCGACGCCGGCTTCTCCGGGGACATGGGGGTGATCGACCACGTCGACATCTTCAGGGCCGATGCCAACGGCGACCCGGTGGAGTGGAACCGCTACCTGTGGACCGGTGCCGGATGTGAGTGGTTTCCCTGTCCCGATCCCTCGCCGGGGCCTGCGGTGTACGGGGATCCGGCCGACTACCCCCCGTGTGAGCGCGTCACGTCGTTGAACCTCGGCACCGACATGATCGGGGTACGGGTGCAGTACACGCACGAGTGGATCAGCGGTGTACTCGGCCTGCCCGACCAGACCTGGCACGAGACCGCCCGGGCGCGACTCGAGCCCGACGTGCTCGGTATCGGGAGCCCTCCATGCTGAGCGTCGACGTCGACGAGGAGGCGGGTGCGATTCTGCCGATGATGGCGATCGTGCTCATCCTGCTTATGGGTGCAGCGGCGATGGCGGTCGATCTGGGCTGGGTGTTCTGGAACAGCATCGAGGTCCAGCACGGCGCCGACGCCGCCGCGCTCGCCGGGGTGGTGTACGAGCCCGACGACCAGACCAGGGCCTATGCCGAGGCCCGGCAGGCAGCCGCCGCGAACGGATTGGTCGACGGTGCGGACGGGACGACCGTCACCGTGATCGACTTCAGGGACGACGCCGACGACGAACTCAAGGAGAACATGCTCAGGGTCAACGTCACCCACGCCGTCCCGACGTTCTTTCTGACGTTGTTCGGCATCGACACCCTGGACGTCACCCGCACCGCGGTGGCCGAGTACCTGCAACCGCTGGCACTGGGGAGCCCGGAGTCGTACTTCGGCGATGACCCCGCACGCGGCTCTTCGCCCGGGTTCTGGGCTCAGATCAACGGCCACTACGTGGCAAAGATCGGTGGCGACCGCTTTGCCGCTCAGTGTCTCGATAGCGGGTTCGGCAGCGGTTGCACGCCCAATCCAGAGGCCCGGCCCGTCTCGGGATGGGGCACCGAATCCGCCAAGGGCGGGTACCTGTTCGGCATCGAGGTCGAGGAGGGGAGCGACCTCGGGCTCACGGTGGAGATCTTCAACGGAGCGGTCTATGCCATCCCCAAGCGCGACGACGGAACAGCAGACTGTGACTCGTGCCCGATCGACCCGTGGGGAAACCCGATCACCGGCAACTTCGCCGGTGACATCAAGAAGGAGTCCGGGGTGAACGTCCAGGCAAGGACGTGGTTCATGCTCTACGGGCCCGACCTGACGCCGCTCGACACGACGGACGGCAACGAGCTGCTGTGCTCGATCTACTACGACCAGCGGATCAACAGCTCGGACGAGACCAACCCGCCCATCTCCGACGCTTATCTCGCCGATTTCGGCGACCTGGGCTGGGACGTCGGCTGGCTCGAGTTCGACCAGGTGCCCCCGGTGATCCTCGATGCCATGTGGGACGACATTGCAAGCCCGGACATCGCCGACTTCGCCTCGTCGGACTGCTCGAACTCGTTCGACAGGGGCGCGGGCATCTACGTGTTGCGGGTCTTCAACGAACCGACGAGTAACGGGCGCGGGGCGAACAAGTTCTCGATCCGGGTCGGCTCCTCGGGTCCGGTACCCCCGTCGATCTACGGCATCGGCGACATGGTCATGTCGTCGACCCGCAACACCACGAGGACCGAGTTCCACCTGGCCAGGGTCGAGCAGCAATACGCAGGCAAGGATCTCATCCTCGAGCTGTGGGATGTCGGCGACATCGAGGGAGGGGACGACAACGCCTGGTTCCGCATCGTCGACGGCTCCGGTGACACCGTCGTGTGCGATTGGGTGGCGACGAGCACGACGAGTCCGTCCAATCCAACGAGTGGCTCCGGGACCTGCTCGATCAATGCCTCCAGTCGGCGGTTCGACAACGAGTTGATCACCATGACCGTGGCGATCCCGGAGGATTACACCTGCAGCGGCGACGGATGCTGGTGGCGCATCATCTACGATATCGCCGGCCAGGTGAAAGAGACCACCACGTGGAGCGCCTACGTGGCGGGAAACCCGATCCACCTGGTCGAATAGCCCCCGACCACGACCTGCCGAGTCACCCCTGCGGGGTCGGCCGACGCCGGGTCCGGACCCGAAACCCCGGTCAAGTTCGGGCCTGTAGCCACCGATAGCATTCATACAGCCACGGTAAGTAGTTGCCGCCGGTGAGGGGTGTGATCATGCGCGTGGGTGAGGCTCGGGGCAGACTCGGCGAACGGGGTGCGGCCGCAGTCGAAATGGCGATCGTGGTTCCGGTCCTGGTGCTCATGGCCTTCGGGATGCTCGAGTTCGGTCTGGCGTTCAAGACCAAGCTGGCTATGTCCCACGCGGTGAACCAGGCGACGCGGAACGCCACCGTCATGGGGGCCGACGATTATGCCGACATCGAGATCCTCAATGCCCTCAAGGCCGGGCTCTCCGACGATCTGAGCAACATCGGCCGCGTCGACATCTTCCACGCCGACTCCAACGGCGACCCGATATCCGGGGACTACAACCGGTACTTCGTCGACCCCGTGAGCATTCCCGGGTGCGACTGGGATCCGTGCCCCGATCCCGACCTCGTCAGCCCGGTAACGTACGGGAGCCCCGACGACTACCCACCGTGCGAGCGGGACATCGTGCTCGACGGCGACGGTGTCCACACGATCGGGGTCCAGGTCCAGTACCAGCACACCTGGATCACCGGTGTCCTCGGTCTGTCGGACCCCACCTGGTACGAGACCGCGAGGGCACGGCTAGAGCCCGATCTGTACGGCGCCGGCTCGGCCTCCTGCCCCTGAGTATCAACGCCAAGGTCGACGCGATATACGCCGGCGACATCACCAACGGCCCCAATACCGACAACTTCGTGATCCTGGATGGGAACGGCGACCCGGTCGACTGCGAGTGGTGGGCCACCGATCCCGACGATGAGAGCGTCGGCAACCGGAGCTCCTCCGGGGCACTGGTGAGTGGCGGATCCACGCCCACAACGAGATCTTCAACGACGAGCTGATCACCGTCCGCACTCCCGACACCTGCACCTGCAGGGGATCGTCGAGTGGGGAGCGGAGACAGATCTCTGTCGCACCAGAGCGGGATCTGCGCTTGTTTGTCGCCTCGCAGTGCGCTCGGCGACGACTCCCTTGGTCTCTGCGTCTCTGCGCGGGCGAGCTTCGATGCTGTAGGTCTCCCGACCCAAGAAGGGGTTCAAGTTCCCTGTGCCGACCACCGATAGCACTTACACAACCACGGTGGGTAGCCACCGAAGGGGTATGGACATGCGCGTGTTCAAGGCTAGAGACCGCGACCAGCGTGGTGCGGTGTTGGTGGAGATGGCAATCGTCATCCCGATCTTCGTCCTGCTCGTCTTCGGGATGCTCGAATTCGGCCTGGCGTTCAAGAACAAGCTGACGTTTTCCCATGCCGCCAGCCAGGCCGCCCGTCGCGCCACCGTGGTCGGCAACGACGGCGCAGCCGATCTCGAGATCCTCGAGGCCTTCGCGGAGGGTCTGGTCGGTGCAGCCGACATCGATCTGGTCGACCACGTTGACATCTTCCTCGTCAACGCCGATGGCTCGAAGGGTGACTACGACCGGTACCGGCCCGACAACGTCTCGATCCCGGGGTGCGGCTGGGATCCGTGCCCCGATCCCGACATCGTCAGTCCGGTGACCTATGGGAGCCCCGACGACTATCCACCGTGCGAGCGCGACGTCTACCTCGATGCAAGCGACGGTGTGGACACGATCGGCATCGAGGTTCAGTACCAGCACAACTGGGTGACCGGCGTCCTCGGCTTCTCGTCGGCGACGTGGTCCGAGACGGCGCGATCGCGCATGGAACCCGACCTCTTCGGCTCCGACTCGACGACCTGCTGATGTAGCGGAGCCGCATCGCCGCGGCGCCCATCAGGACGATGAGGAGCACCGCCATCGGCGGCAGCACGGCCCCTCGTGCCCGATCGCTTGCCGGCACCTGCTCCCGCATTGGCCGTCGACCTCGGGTGGCTGCACTGGCAAAGCCTCGAGGTCCAGCACGCCGACGTCGCCGCGCTCGCCGGAGTGGTCTACGAGCCAGACTTCCCGCTGCTCAGCCCAGCGGGCAGTCTTCTACAGCCGTGGCGGTCAGCTCCGCGACGTGACCACATGCGTCCGTGACAGGCAACCCACTCCGCATCGTCGAGTAGGGGAATCCGAGTCCAGTACCGGCACCCGGCGGTCCGGACTAGTGCCTGCATTTCCGTTGGAAGACAAGACCTTCTCGCCCGAGCGCCCGGGGATGACTACGTCCTCAGGTTCCACCTTGACTACAGAACGTGGTGGTTATATACTCTGTGTAGGGCCAGGCACGGTGGGTGGGAGGCGACAACCCCACCACAGAGGAACGCCAGTGCCCACCACGCCAGCGTCCGGCCGTCGCCACGACGATTGCCGTTCCCATGCCCCCGAGGTCGAGGAGATCATCGCCGACGACGATCGGGTGATCCCCAGCGGCGTGACGGTCGTGGCCGAGGCCAGGGGCTGGATCGCCCACGGCAGCGCGGTGCGGGCGGCGACGGAATCCGAGCGCGGGGCAGCACTCGTGGAGATGGCCGTCGTCTCCTCGCTGCTGATGGTCATCCTTCTCGGCATCATCACGTTCGGGCTCACCCACCACCAGAACATCTCGATCGAGGGTGCAGCCCGCGAGGCCGCCCGGTTCGGCGCCACCTACCCGGTCGACGACGCCGGCTCGCTGGCGCAGTGGCTCAGAGATGTCGCCCAGGTCGCCGAGAACGCAACGACCGGGGCGCTCGGACCAGGCAACGCCGGCCGGGTGGTGTGCATTGCCCAGGGATCGGGCTCGGACCCGACGGCCTTCTCGAGGATCCACGTGACCGGGTCGGAACCGATCGGCTCGGCGGTCGATGAGATCGGCTGGTGTTTTGAGAACACCGCTCCCGTCGACGACACGGTCGTGCAGGTCCACCTCGAGATGGAGGGATGGATCGAGGGAATCGTGTTCTCGATGAAGCCCACCCTCACGGGTGAGGCGACGAACCGCTTCGAGCGGGACGAGACGTGAGACGACGGCTCCGCGACCTCCACCGGGACGAGGGGGGCTCGGTGCTGCTGGTCGTCACCCTGGTCTTGGCCGCGCTGCTCATGCTCGCCGGTCTCGTCATCGACCTGGGGGCGGTGCGGGGCTTCCGCGCAGGACAGCAGACGATCAGCGACGCGGCGGCGACAGCCGCCGCGGTGACCCTCGCCGAGACCGTCGACGGGCAGGCGGCATGCGAGACCGCCAAGGCCTACGTCGTGAGCAACACGACGGCGATCACGAGCCTCGGCGGCATCGATTGCACGACCTTCCCCCAGAAATGCGACGACTCGACGCCGGCGGTGAGCGCGACCGTCGTCGAGAGCGGAATCACGGTCTCGATCACCCATCCGGTCCCCGACGACAGCCCGTTGCTCGACTCCGGCATCCTCGGCGCCATCGACCAGCCCGTGTCACCCGACGACGGTGGCCCCTGCGAGCGCATCAGCGTCGGCATCGACACCGCCTTCGACACCACGTTCTCCTCGATCGCCGGCATCGATTCGATCGACGTGAACGTGCACACGGTCGCCATGGCCACCCAGTCGTACGCCGACGCGGCGGCGATCAATCTCTTGGTACTGGACCGCACCGGGTGCCAGACCATGCGCACGTCCGGGAACGGCGGCATCTATGTCGAGGCCATCTACAACCCCGGGGAGGGGGTCCTCGAGACCGGTCTGGCGGCCTCCGACTCCGACGGCAGCGACGGCTGCGCCGGCACCGACGGGGTCATCGACGTCGAGGGCTCGAACGCCGTGCTGCGGGCCGACGGGCCCGCAGGGTGCGAGAACGAGACGGGGACCCACCTGGTTCAGGGCATCCTCGCCGGCGAAGGCTGCGGCAAGATCAAGACCCTGGCTCCGGGAACTCCGGGCTGCAACTACCCCGCCTGTACCTTCGGCGGCAGCAACCCGCCCAACCCGGAGCCGACGGCGCTGCGCGGGCGGCTGACCCGGGCACCGGTCGACTACCGCTACAACTGCAAGTCCGACTACCGCACGATCCCCGGATCGATCGCCTGGGCGACCAGCGCCCTGACCGCGGCCAACGGCCAGGACATCCCCGGCTGTGACGATCCGGCCGATGCGTCTGTCGACCAATTGATCGAATTCGTCGGCGAAACGGGAACGCCACCCGGGTTCCAGCGGTGGACCGACGCCGGGTACCCCTGCACGATCGAGGGTGCTCCGGACACCGTGGTCCTGGTCCCGGCCGGGAACTGGCACATCAACTGCGCGACCTTCGTGAACAAACGGACCGTGGTGTTCCAGGGCGGCAACATCGTGTTCGACGGAACGATCGACGTCGTATCGCAGGCAACGCTCGCCGTCAACGCCGTGCCCGGTACCTACGCCGCAGCCGGCGACGAAACCTGGGTCTTCCTGCGAAGCGGACGCTTCACCAAGGCGGGCGACGCGGTGGTGATCATGAACAACACCTTCCTGTATGCGAGCAGGAACGCCTGGATCGAGATGTCGGGCGGTGACGGCACCCTCACCTGGGTGGCACCCGACCAGGGCGATTTCGACGATCTGGCCCTCTGGGGTGACTCGCCGGTAACCCACCTCTGGGCGGGTCAGGCCGACCTGACCCTCGAAGGAGCGTTCTTCACCCCCTTTGCCGAAGCCCAGTACGCCGGTACCGGTGGGCAGAACCAGGTCAGGGCCCAGTTCATCGCCCAACGGCTCCACGCCCGGGGGCAGGGAACACTCGTGGTCTCCCCCGAGGTCGGTCGCGCCGTCGAGTTCCCCCGCATGGAATCGGCGCTGATCCGCTAGGATCGGGGCTCCCCTCACTCCGTTTGACCAGTCAGCCCGCGATACCGGAGATCCCTTGCGCTGTCACGGATCAACCTGCGGTCGCGACGCCCTCGCCCGGAGTGACTATGCCGAGAATGGGCAAACTAGCTAGATTGACTACAGAGAGTAGTCGATCTACACTGATGGTGGGCGCTGACACCGGGTAGCGGCATCGGACCCACCGCCGAGGACCGCTGATGCGAACGAGACCGCAGCCCGGCCGCCGCCCGACCAGCAGCGATGCTGCGTCCGGTGTTGCGGGCTCGCTCGGCGGCTTGCTTCCCAAATGGGTCCCGTCAGAGGAGAGCAGGGCGCCATCCTCCCCCTGATGGCCCTGGTCCTCCTCGTACTCCCGGGGGCGGCGGGGTTGGCCGTCGACCTGGGCTGAATCTTCTGGGACAGCCTCCAGGTCCAGCACGGTGCCGACATCGCCGCCCTCCGGGAGCGTGGACGGCAGACACGACGACCTGGTCGGCATACATCGACGGCAACCCGCTGCGCCTGATCGAATAGTCACCCGATCCGAGCGGACCTGCTCGGCGACGACTGCGTGCTTTCGGCCTCTGGGAGCGAGCAGCAATTCAGTACCCTGGCCCCATGCCGAAGAAGCTCGCGCTGCTCGACGGTCACAGCCTTGCCTATCGCGCGTTCTTCGCCCTCCCCAGTGACCTCGCCACGCCCTCGGGTCAGGTCACCAACGCGGTGTACGGCTTCACCTCGATGCTGATCAAGCTGCTCGGAGACGAGGCACCGGACGCCGTGGCCGTCGCCTGGGACGTTCGCGAACCGACCTTCCGCTCGGAGGCCTACCCGGAGTACAAGGCCCAGCGCGACCGCGCTCCCGACCTGTTCACCGGACAACTGCCGCTGATCGACGACGTGCTCAAAGCCATGGGCATCGCCCAACTGCGCGCCCCCGGCTACGAGGCCGACGATGTCATCGCCACGCTCACCGACCGGGCGAAGGAGGAGGGGTGGGAGGTCGTCGTGGTCACGGGTGATCGTGATGCCTTTCAGTTGATCGCGCCGGGCGTCAAGGTCCTCTACACCCTGCGCGGGATCAGCGACCCGGTACACGCCGACGCGGCGTGGATCAGGGATCGGTACGGGATCGAGCCCCAGCAGTACGTCGACTACGCCGCCCTGCGTGGTGACACCTCCGACAACCTACCCGGGGTACCAGGGGTGGGAGAGAAGACGGCGGCCAAGCTGATCACCGAGCACGGCGACGTGGCCGGCGTGATCGCCGCCGCCGCCGACTTCTCGCCCAAGCTCAAGGAGAACGTCACCGCCTGTGCCGAGCAGATCACGCTGAACCGCCGGCTGATGGAACTCGTCAGGGAGGTGCCGGTCGATGTGTCACTCGAGGACTTCACGCTTGGTGAGCTCAAGGAGGACCAGATTCGGCCCGTGTTCGACGACCTCGCCTTCAGGAGCCTGTGGGATCGCCTCGCCGAGCTGGGTGGGATGGAGCCGACGATGGTCGAGGCGTTGGAAGCCGACGTGGTCAGCGTGCGAGGCGCCGATGCGCTCTCAACTCTCGGATCGGCCGGCCCGATCGCGGTCGAACCGGTGTGGGAGGACGAGGCCCTGGTCGGGCTCACCGTCGCCGGTGCACCCGCGACCTTCGCCGGTGCCGACGACGTCGAGCCGCTCCTCGAGGCGACGCCGGGCCTGATCGGCCATGACGTGAAGGAGCTGCTCCGGGCCCTGATCGAGATGGGTATCGATCCGCCGCCGGTCGCCTTCGACACGGCGCTGGCGGCCTGGGTCATCAATCCGGCACAGCGAGCCCCCGATTTGCCCCAGCTCGCGGCACGCGAGCTCGGCGTGATGGTGGACGCCGCCGAAGCCGACGGCGACACCTCGCAGGGCGCCTTCGACTTCGAGGGACCGGGCGGTCCCGACCTCGAGGGCGCGGCCCGCCGAGCCCTGGCGATCTCGATGCTGGTCGAGCCGATGCGCGCCCAGCTCGAGGCGAGGGGGGGGACTGCGCTCTTCGAGGAGATCGAGCTCCCTCTGGTTCCGATTCTCGCCCGCATGGAGGTCGCCGGGATCGCCGTCGACCGGACCTTCCTCGAGGACCTCGGAACCGATCTGAAGAAGCGGCTCGGTGCGCTCGAGGAGCGGATCCACGCCGATGCCGGCGAGCCCTTCAACATCAACTCCACCCAGCAACTGCGGGAGATCCTGTTCGAGCGCCTCGAGCTTCCGGTGATCAAGAAGACACCAAAGGGTGCGCCGTCCACCGATGCCTCGGTGCTCGAGAAGCTGCGCGACGAACACGCGATCGTCGACGACCTGCTGACCTATCGCGAGCTGGAGAAGCTGCGCTCGACCTATGTCGATGCCTTGCTCGGCCTCATCGACGAGGACGGGCGGATCAGGGGCCGGTTCAACCAAACCGGCGCCGCCACCGGTCGGCTGTCCCAGGAGCAGCCCAACCTTCAAAACATCCCGGTGCGGAGCGAGGAGGGAAGGGCGATCCGCAAGGCCTTCGTCGCCGACCCCGGCAGCGTGTTACTGATCGCCGACTACTCGCAGATCGAGCTCCGAATCCTGGCCCACCTCTCGGGTGACCCGGGTCTCGTGGACGCATTCAAGGAGGATCTCGACATCCACACCGCCACCGCGGCCCGGGTGAACCAGGTCGATGTCGACGCGGTGACCCCCGACCAGCGTCGGAAGGCCAAGATGGTCAACTTCGGGCTGCTCTACGGGATGGAGGCGTACGGGTTGGCCCAACGGCTCGACATCTCGCGGGAGGAAGCCCAGCAGCACATCGACGAGTACTTCGCTCAGTTCCCCGACGTCAAGGCGTACCTCCACGGGGTCGTGGAGCAGGCCAAGGCCGATGGCTATACGACGACGCTCCTGGGCAGGAGGCGCTATCTGCCCGAGCTGGCGAGCTCACGATTCAGGGACCGCCAGGCGGGGGAACGGATGGCGCTGAACGCACCGATCCAGGGCTCGGCGGCCGACATCATCAAGAAGGCGATGATCGACCTCGACGCCGAGCTGGCAGAGCGATCGGCACAAATGCTGCTGCAGATCCACGACGAGCTGGTCATCGAGGTGCCGGAGGGCGAGGTGGAGGAGGTGTCCGACCTCACGAGGGACGTGATGGAGGGGATCGTCGACCTCGACGTGCCGTTGAAGGTGGAGACGGCGTACGGAGCCAACCTCGGCGAGGCGAAACAGTAGGAAGCTCCAAGTTGCAGGCCCCAAGCCCGAGCCCGACGCTTGCAGCTTGCAGCTTGCAGCTCAGAGGTATTGCCTCTATCCCTCCAAAGCCTGTACGCTGCCCTCACCCGGATAGGCGCACTTTTGAGCGCGCCCTAGCGGGAATCCCAGACAGGAGTCGATTCCTCTTCATGCAGACCGAAGAAACCGATCTCGTCGACAACGGCGAGGAGCCGGCGGACGCTCCAGAGTCCGCACCGACCATCGAAGCCACCTCCGACGAACCGACCGTCGCTCCCCGAACAGCGGAGGCGCAGCCGGAGACCGAGGCCGAACCTCAACCAGAGCCCGCCAAGGTCCCGCGCACTTCCGAGTCCTTGGGCGAGGAAGCAGCCAGCATCGATGCCGCTGTTGACGCGAACACAGAATCGACGACGAAGGTCCCGCGCACTTCCGAGTCCTTGGGCGAGGAAGCAGCCAGCATCGATGCCGCTGTTGACGCGAACACAGAATCGACGACGAAGGTCCCGCGCACTTCCGAGTCCTTGGGCGAGGAAGCAGCCAGCATCGATGCCG
>CAZCBO010000006.1:11102-26870 GCA_964496825.1 uncultured Acidimicrobiaceae bacterium | reverse complement strand
GAGCGGGCCAGGGAGCGGATCGTGCTCGAGGGCGATCCGCCCAGCCCGGCCGATCCTCCCTCCGGCTGTGTCTTCCGCACCCGCTGCTGGAAGGCAGAGGAGATCTGCGCCCAGGAGGTCCCCGCACTCATCGATCGGGGCCAGGGTCACCCCGTGGCCTGCCATTTCCCGGAATCGGTCCCGCTCACACCACCGTCGTTGAGTCGGTAGCGTCGGCGAGGGCCCGGCGAGCGAGGTCGATCAACCCGTCGAGACCGTCATCCGTCGTCATAGCCAGAAACCTATCGTGGAGGAAAAGCGCCCGCCGGGGCACCACGAAACCTCGTCGCTGTGTCTCACTACCCTCACGGTCAATGCGCTACCAAGCCCTCTACCGCAAGTACCGCCCGCAGCGCTTCTCCGAGATCGTCGGCCAGGGCCACGTCGTCGACACGCTGCTGCGGGAGATCACCGAGGACAAGGTCGCCCACGCCTACCTCTTCGCCGGTCCCCGGGGCACCGGCAAGACCACCACCGCAAGGCTGCTGGCCAAGTCGCTCAACTGTGAGGACCGGGGACCCGACGGCGAGCCCGACAACGAGTGCGCCTCTTGTCTGGGGATCACCGAGGGGACGTCGATCGACGTCATCGAGCTCGACGCCGCCTCGCACAACAAGGTCGAGGACGTCAGGGAGATCAGGATGAACGTGGGCACGGTGGCAGCCGCCGGCCCTCACCGCGTCTACATTCTCGACGAGGCCCACATGCTGTCTCGCGCCGCAGGCAACGCCCTCCTCAAGACGCTCGAAGAGCCGCCGGAGCACGTGATCTTCGTGCTCGCCACCACCGAGCCCTACAAGCTGCTCGACACCATCCGGAGCCGATCCCAGCGCTTCGACTTCCACCCGGTCGCCGCCGAGACCCTCATCGCCTACCTGGAGGAGATCGCCGCCCGGGAGGGCTTCGACACCAGACCAGAAGGCCTGGCGATGATCGCAACCCACGCCAGGGGCTCGGTCCGGGACGCGATGAGCCTGCTCGAGCAGGTTGCCGCCCTCGGCGAGGGGACCGTGGAGGCCGAGGGCGTGGTCAAGGCGCTGGGTCTGGCGGACCGCGACGCCTTCACCGGGCTCGCCACGGCGATCGCCGACCAGGACGCTCCCGCCGCGCTCGGGCTCGTCGCCCGGCTCGCCGCCCGTGGAGCCGACCTGCGCCGCTTCGTCGCCGATGCCCTCGGCTTCTTCCGTGGGGTCTTCCTGGCACAGTACGCGCCCAACCTGGAGGAGATCACCGACGAGCCACCCGACGTCCTCGGTGAGTGGCGCAAGACCGCAGGACAACTCTCCTCCACCGTTGTGCTGCGGGCCATCGACCAGTTCTCCGAGGCGTTGCTCCACCTTCGCGCCGGGCGCGAGGAGCGGCTCGTGCTCGAGCTGACGCTGCTGCGCCTCACCCGACCCGAGATCGCCGTCGATCAGGAGGCACTGCTCTCCCGGGTGGAGCGGCTCGAACAGGGAGTCACGAGTCGCGAGTCGCGAGTCACGAGCCAGGAGTCGCGGGTCGAGAGTCCAGAGTCGCGAGTCGAGAGTCCGGAGGAAGAGCCAGAAGAGCCTCAGCCGGCCGCCGCGACGCCGAAACCGGCCGGGCCCGCCGCCGAGGTCTCCCTCGGCGAGTTCTCCGCGGCGTGGCCGGCGATCGTCGCACGCATCCGCGACCAGTTCGGCGCCCGTCGCCACGCCTTCCTCAAGGTAGCCGAGCCGGTGGCGGTCGAGAACGGCGTTGCTGTGCTCGCGCTCCCCACTCACCAACACTTCCACCTCGAGCAGCTCAACGCCGACACCGAGCTTCAGTCGGCCCTGGCCGACATCGCCGCCGAGCTCCTCGGCGGGTCGATCGCCCTCGAGTTCCGCTCCGGTGACGGCGAGGAGCGGCCGAGCGAGCCAGAGCGGGCCCCTGACAAGGAGCGGCTCACCGAGGGCGCAGGTCCGGAGGATCCGGCCGACCTCATCGTCGACATGCTCGGTGGCGAGGTCGTGTCGGAGTGAGCCGGGTGGTGGCGAGACCCATGCGGCTGGGCATCGACCTCGACGGGGTCGTCGCCGACTTCAACACGGCCTGGATCGCCCGATACAACGCCGAGTTCGGAACCGACGTTCAGCGCGCCGACGTGGTCAGCTGGGCCGCCATGGTCGATCTCACCCACTTCCCCGGGATGGACGAGTTCTGGGCATGGTGCGCCGACGGAGAGGACGGTTCGGTGTTTCGCCACCTCGGCACCTACCCAGGCGCCCTCGAGTCGCTGGAGCGGCTCAGCCGCAATCACGACATCGTCATCCTCACCACCAAGCCCGACTGGGCGATTCCGGACACCTTCGCTTGGCTCTCGGACCAGCGCATCCCGACCCGGGAGGTGCACATGCTCAACGACAAGTGGCGGGTGCCCTGCGACGTGTACCTGGACGACGCCCCGCACCAGTTGGAGGCGCTCGTCAGGGAACGCCCCAACGCCACCGTTTGCCGCTTCGTGAGGCCCTGGAACGAGCCGCTGTTCGGCGCCCGCGACATCCACGACTGGAACGAGTTCGAGGCCCTGGTCGATCAGCAGTGGTGCTGAAAGACCCTGGCGATTTCCACCCTGGTAGCCTGACTCTGGGTTCGGGCGCCTTGCCCGAATAGACGGAGGAGACATCCACATGAAGCGATTTGCGTTCATCGCGCTGTTGCTGGCCTTTGCCCTCGTGGCATCGGCGTGCGGAGACACGGAGGACACGACAACCACCACCGCCGCACCACAGCAAACCACGACCACGACGGAGGCGACGACCACCACCGAAGAGGCGATGCCCGAGCTCGGCTCAGAAGAGAGCCCGATCCGCGTGCTCTTCGTTCCATCGGTCGACGCCCAAGTGATCACCACCGGTGGCGAGATCATGGCCGAAGCGCTCAATGAGGCGACCGGCCTGCACTTCGAGGTCGCGGTTCCGACCTCGTACGCCGCCACGGCGGAAGAGATGTGCGCGGCACCGGACTCGACCGTGGGATTCATCCCGGGTCTGCTCTACGTGCTCGCCACCGACCTGTGCGGCGTTGACGTGGCTTTCAAGGCGGTCCGCTTTGGAAGCTCGGTCTACTGGGCACAGATCCTCGTCCCCCGCGACAGCGACTACGAGACCCTCGCCGACCTCGAGGGCCTGACCTGGGCGTATCCGGACGCCGGCTCGACGTCCGGGTTCATGGTCCCCTCGGTGATGTGGGACGAAGAGGGAGTCGAATTCGCCGAGACCGTTGAGGCCGGCAGCCACAACTCTGCTGCGCTTGCGGTGTACAACGGTGAGGCCGACGTCGGCACGACGTTCTACAGCCCGTGGCTGGATCTCTCCGGGGCCACATCGTGGTCCTTCGGCGACGAGCCCGATATCCCCGATGATCTCGTCGAGAGCTGTGCGATCAGCGCCGAGGACCAGCTGGTCTGCGGTGACCTCCGCGTCCTCGACGCTCGGGCGGCGGTTCGCACCGAGGCGCCCGACATCGTGCAGAAGGTGAGGATCCTCACGATCTCGCCCGAGATCCCCAACGACACGCTGTCGTTCGGGTCGGAGTTCCCCGCCGATCTCCGCGCCCAGATCGAGGAGGCGCTGGTCGCCTTCGCCGAGACGCCGGAGTGGGAGGAGTCGATCGGAGACCAGGACTTCTACGGCTGGACCGGGATCGAACCGGCGGACGACGCCGAGTACGACTTCATCCGCGAGATGGTGGCCCTGGTCGGATACGACCCGTCACAAGGCTGAGACAGAGGCATTATGGGGCCCGGGTCCAGCCCGGGCCCCATAAGCATTAGGGCTCGAGGAGCATGCTCAAGGTCGAGCACCTGACCAAGGTGTACGAAGATGGCACGGTCGCCCTCAACGACGTCAGCTTCGAGGTGCCCGACGGGCAGTTCCTCGCCATCATCGGGTTGAGCGGATCCGGGAAGTCGACCCTGCTCCGGTGCATCAACCGGCTCATCGAACCCACCGAGGGTCGCATCCTGTGGGACGACGTCGACATCACCGCCGCCACGCAAGAGGAGATGCGCCGCATCCGACGACGCATCGGCATGATCTTTCAGCATTTCAACCTGGTGAGCCGGTCGAAGGTGATCACCAACGTGCTGACGGGACGGCTCGGCTACGTCAACCCCGCCCTCGCCGTCGTCAATCGCTTTCCGAAGAGCGCCGTCGAGAGCGCCCACCAACAGCTGGCTCGCGTGGGCCTGGAGGAGAAGGCATACAACCGGGCCGATGAGCTGTCCGGCGGCCAGCAGCAGCGGGTCGGCGTGGCCCGAGCGCTGATGCAGGACCCGGAGATGGTGCTGGCCGACGAGCCGGTCGCCTCCCTCGATCCGGTGCTCGCCCACAGCATCATGCAGTACCTGGAGCAGATCAACGACGAAGGCGTGACCGTGCTGTGCAGCCTCCACTTCCTCGACCTCGTCCATGCCTACGCCGACCGGGCGATCGCCCTCCAGGCGGGGACGATGTGTTTCGAGGGCTCGCCGAGCGGGATCGACGACGAGCGCTTCAAGGACATCTACGGCAAGGAGGCGGAGCGGATTGGCTGACCTCGACACGCGACCCGTCGCACCCGAGACCAAGGCACCGCCTGAGAAGCCGGGGCGCAGGCGGTCCAGGCTCTGGCGTGTGCTGTTCATCGTCGTCGCGGTGTTCGCGGTCGTGGTGGTCTACGCCTATGCCTTCGAGAAGACCGACGTCGACCTCGACGAGATCCAATCCGAGACCCGCCAGACCCAGCTGGTGCGCATCGTGCGCGCCCTGGCGCACCCCGAGTTGCTCACCTACGAGACCGTCGACACCAACCTCGACGCCACGTTCATGTCACCGTGCCCTGAGGGTGGGTTCGAGCCACCCTCGCCGGACACCAGCGGACCGTACATCACCCTGACGCCGCCATGCGTCGAACCCGGAGGCCAACTCCAGGTCTCCGGCTTCGGCCTCGAGGCCAACACCGCCGGCAGCCTCATCTACGTCGCGTCGTCGGGCGTCGAGATCAATCTCGGCGACTTCCGCACGAACGAGGGCGGGGAGTTCGTCGAGGTCGTCGACACCCGGGAGCGATCGAGCGACGAGCCCCAGACGATCCGGGCCGTAACCAAGGTTCGGGTCGGATCCCTCTTCAACTGGGTGCAGGTCCCGACCGGTGAGATCGACGCCGAGACGAGCGAAGAGATCACGGTGACCTCGCCGAGACTCTCCGACACCTCGCTGGACACGTGGGACAAGATCATCGAGACGGTGTTCCTGGCCCTCATCGCCACCACGGTCGGCACGATCATCGCCGTTCCGTTGAGCTTCTTCGCTGCCCGCAACCTGATGAAGGACATCAGCGTCCCGGTGACATCGCTGACCCTGTCGATCCTCGCCGGGATCATCGGCGTCGGCGTCGGTCTCGTCCTGGCCCGCTTCACCGGGGGTGTTGCCGACGTGCTCTCCGACAACACGTTGTTCGTCGTCGCCGGCCTCATCCTGATCCCGGCGGCGATGTACTTCGTCGCCCGCTGGATCATCCCGCCGGAGGATGAGACCGTTCCGACCACCGGGATGCGCGCTGCCCGCTTCGCCGCTGCCCTTGGCGTCGGCGTGGGGGCGATCATCACCCTGCTGCTCGCGGCAAGCCTCCTGCAGATCGTCGGTGGCTGGCTCGAGACGAGGATCGGATTCCTCGGCTTCATCGCCACCTTCTTCGTCAGCGTCGGAGAGGTCTTCCGCATCGTGTTCATCGCCGGCGCCGTCCTCGTGACCGGCGGTGTATTCATGATGCTCGGCGCCCGGCTCGGGTTCGTGCTGCGGGCTCACCTCCCGCGCTCCACGCTCCAGCCGCTCAACTACCTCCTCGGGGCAGCGGCCGGTGCCGCGATGGCGATCGTTCTCGCGCAGCTCGTGGGCTGGCTGTACGAGATCACCGATCCTCGCACCACGATCTGGATACCAGCGCTGATCGGCGGCCTCATCGGCTTGGTCGGCACCATCGCGGTCACGAGGAAGGAGTCGGTCGGTACCGGGCTCACCACCTACTACCTCGCCCGGACCACCTTCAACGGGATCCGAGCCATCGAGCCGCTGGTGATGGTCATCGTCTTCGTGGTGTGGGTCGGGATCGGCCCGTTCGCCGGAGCCCTCGCGCTCGCACTGCACACGACGGCGTCCCTGGCGAAGCTCTACTCGGAGCAGGTCGAGAACATCTCGTTGGGGCCGCTCGAGGCCGTGAAGGCCACCGGCGCCACCCGGCTGCAGACGATCGTGTACGCCGTCGTTCCCCAGATCGTTCCCCCGTACATCTCCTTCACGATGTACCGCTGGGACATCAACGTGCGCATGTCCACGATCATCGGCTTTGCCGGCGGCGGCGGCATCGGCTTCCTGCTGCAGCAGAACATCAACCTGCTCAACTATCGGGCTGCTGCGGTGCAGATGGCGGCGATTGCCATCGTGGTGGCGACGATGGACTACGTCTCGTCTCGGCTGCGCGAACGCTACGTTTGATGGGCGGCGGGTTCAGGCGCCGGACCCGCGAAGATGCGGAGCGGCTCGAGGAGCAGCTGCTCGCACCGGCGGCGATGCGGTCGGCCGCCTCGTTGGGCCGAGCCACCCCCGAGGAGCCCGATCCGTGGCGCACCGCCTTCGAGCGCGACCGGGACCGCATCGTGCACTCCAAGGCCTTCCGGCGGCTCAAGCACAAGACCCAGGTCTTCATGAACCCGGAGGGCGACCACTACGTCACCCGGCTCACCCACACCCTCCAGGTCACCCAGATCGGCGCCGCCATCGCCAGGTACCTGTCGCTCAACGTGGCGCTCACCGAGGCGGTTGCCCTCGGCCACGACGTCGGCCATTCCCCCTTCGGACACACCGGTGAGGAGGCGCTGAGCGAGTTCGTCGACGGTGAGTGGCGGCACTCGGAGCAGTCGGTGCGGATCTTCGCCGTGCTCGAGCCGCTCAACCTCACCACCGAGGTCCTCGACGGGATCGTGGCCCACCCGTGGAAGGTCGAGGAGCCGCCGAGTACCCCGGAGGGAAGGATCGTGCGGTACGCCGACCGCATCGCCTACCTGGCCCACGACGCCCTCGACGCAGTGCGCGCCGGGATCCTCACCCCCGACCGGTTTCCGGCGCGGGCCCTCGAGATGCTCGGCGAGCCGGGCCGGGAGTGGGTGGAGGCGATGATCACCTCGGTGGTCAACACCTCGATGGAATCCGGCGAGATCGCCATGTCCGAGCAGACCCTCGACCTGCTGCTCGAGGTGCGGGCGTTCATGTTCGACAATGTCTATCTGCGACCCGATGCCGAATCGCAGCGCCGCCGGGCTCGCGAGATCATCCGCGACCTCGTCGGCTACTACCTCGATCGACCCGGCGAGATCCCGGAGACCTACCGCCACAGCGACGCCGACACCCTCACCCAGGTCCTCGACTACGTCTCGGGCATGACCGACCGCTATGCGCTCCGCATCCACGACGAGCTGTTCCGACCAAAGCTGTTCTTGAGTTAACTGCAAGCTGCAAGTGGCAAGCTGCAAGCTCGAAACGTATTCCATCGGCGCGTTCGGTGTGGTACCTGTGGCGGGTGTCGGATTATCGGAAGCTGAAGGTTTGGCAAAAGGCGCATGAGCTTGCGCTGGACATCTATCGCACCTCTGCTGCCCTTCCCAAGTCAGAGCGATACGGCCTGCAGTCACAGATGCGTCGTGCTGCGGTTTCGATCGCGTCGAACCTCGCCGAGGGCTCGGGAAGGTCAACCGATCCGGATTACGCGCGCTTTGTCAGCCACTCGATCGGATCGGCGTGTGAGCTGGAATGTCAGCTCATCATCGCAAGGGATCTCGGCTATCTGGCACCACGAGAAGCGACTCGAGCTCTAGCTCAGGTCAGTGAGGTGCGCCGAATGTTGCGATCCTTTCGCACTCGACTCGCTGCGCCGGCTTGAAGCTTGCAGCTTGGAGCTTGCAGCTTTCCTCTCATCCCACCACGGAGGCGATCACGGCCAGGACGATGAAGTTGACCAGCGTCCACACCAGACAGGCCGCCGCATAGCCCCGGATCCACGCACCCCAGGTTCCGGCGCGCTCGCCGATGAAGGCCCCGAGCAGATACCAGAGGGGAAGGCTGGTGAGCAGACCGAAGCCGAGCACGGTCGTCCTGGTCAGCTCGAAGAAGTCGAACGACACGAACCAAACGGTGGGCAGGGCGACCACGGTGAGAATGGAGGCGACGAAGCTGGCGGCGAAGTCCTGGAGATCGCCGACCTTTCGGAACCCGACGCTGAGGCTGACCATGACGAGGAGCAGCGGGTAGGCGAAGGCGGCGATCCCGCCCCGAACCCTGCCGACGACGGCCCGTTTCGGGGCGAAGGAGACCTCCGGCGTCTGGCCGGTGTTCGTCATGCTCGGAAGCCCATCGAGACCTCAGGAGATCTCTTCGAGATCGCTGAGCAACCGGTCGCGGTCGAGCTTGTCATCGACCTTGTCCGCCTCCGCTCTGGCCAAATCCAGCCATTCGTCGCGCCGTTCGGCCTTCCCCATCTCGTTGGCGAGCCGGGCCAGCGCCTCGTAGGCATACCCGGTGAACACCGGACCGACGTCTCCCTCGGTGGCGATCTCGAGGGAACGGTTCGCATACCGCTCCGCCTCGTCGAAGCGGCCGGCCTCGGCGTAGACCCGGGAGAGCTGCCAGGCACTGATGGCCCGGTTCTTCGGGCGGACGTCCTGGCGCTGTGTCCAGTGCCAGGCCGAAGCGTGGGCCAGAGAGATCATGTCCTCGATCTCCGCCTCCGACCGGCCTTCCTTCTCGATGAGGTCCCACGCCGCGTTGAAGGCCTCGGCCGAGAACACCCGGTGCGCCGTCGCCGCATCGAAGGGCGGTTCTTCTGCCGTCTCCGCCGTGCCGTCCTCGGGGGCGTCCTCGGTCATACCGGCGAATCTAGCCGAAGGGCGACAACCGGAAGCTACGGCTAGCCTGATCGTCCATATGCTCGGACCGCGACGGGTTCGGCCGCTGGGCCTGCTCCTCCTCATCACGCTGCTGGCGCTCGTGCCTCTGCCGGCCGTTGCACAGACGAAGTCCGATGTCGAGAGCGCGGAGGCACGGCGGGATCGAGCCTACGAGGAGCTCCTCGCCGCCAACGAGGCGGCCGGCAGGGCGATATCGAAGCTCGAGGCCATCGAGCACGAGCTCGAGCACCTCGCCTACACCATCGCCAGGTTGGAACGGACGATCAGCGAGTTCGACGACCGCGCCGACGAACTGCGCGACAACGCCCAGAAGGTGGTCGTCGAGGCCTACACCACCAGCGGCAGCGGCCTCGTCACCGCCGCGTTCAGCGCCGAGACCATCCAGGACCTCATCACCAGCCAGACCCTGATCGACAACGCCTCCAACCAGAACCTGGCCGCTCTCGACCTGCTCAACGCGGTCAACCGAGAGAACGACCGCCTCAAGATCGAGGTGGCCCAGAACCAGGCCAGGGTCGAGGAGCTCGAGGCCGAGCAGATCATCGTCGTCGAGGAGCTGGTGGCGGCGCGGGACAAAGCCGAGGCGATCTTCAACAGCGCCGATGCCGCCTACCGGGAGGCCTACGCCAAGTACCAGGCCGAGCTGCGCCGGCAGGCGGCGCTGGCCGCGGCCCGGAGGTCGGGTGGCGGCAAGGGCCTGCCCTCGAACCAGACCGCCGGCGTGGTCTGCCCGGTGGCCGGCTCCACCTGGTTCACCGACAGTTGGGGCGACCCGCGTCCCGGCGGGCGCACCCACAAGGGCACCGACATGGTGGCGGCGTACGGGACCAAGCTGGTGGCGATGAACTCGGGCTCGGTCCGGCTCAACTGGCACTCGGCCGGCGGGCGCCAGGTCTACCTGAACGGCGACGACGGCAACTTCTACTACTACGCCCACCTCTCGGACTACGCACCTGGACTCGCCACGGGCCAGCGGGTGGGCAAGGGCCAGGTGGTCGGCTACGTCGGCACCACGGGCAATGCCGCCACCGCCCACCTCCACCTCGGCCTGGGCGTCCTCGGCGGCCCGCTGGTGAACCCCTATCCGACGGTCCGGCAGGTCTGCTAACCAACGCACGTGCTCAAGAGGGCGCTCAGCACCCCCTTTAAGCACGTACGACCGGCGGGCGAGTCAGTATCCCAGCTGGTCGAGCATCTGGATCATCGTCGGGGTGAGGGGGAGATCGCGCACCGCGGCGAGGTCGACCCAGCGGGCGTCGGCGGCGTCGTCGCCGGGTCGCAGTTCGCCGCCGACGACGAAGGCGGCGAAGTCGACCACCGAGTAGTGATACGCCGGGGGGTCGGCGTCGTCGAGGATGTCACCGATCCACACCGGATCACCCACCTCGACCTCGAGACCTGTCTCCTCGGCCACCTCGCGCCGGACCGCCTCCTCCATCGTCTCGCCGTAGCGCTGCCGCCCGGCGGGCACGGCCCAGGCTCCCTCGTACGTCCCACGGCCCCGCTGCACGAGGAGGATGCGACCCTCGTCGACGATCACCGCCCCGACGCTGGCGACCGGGTGGCGTTCGGCCACGACTACCGGAACCTGGCCGGGTCGACGGCGGCGACGTCGAGGCCGGCGGCGACCACGTCGTCGGGGACCCGGTGCCCGGCGACCAGGGCGGCGGTGGTCCTGGCCGCTGCCGGCGCCGTCATGATCCCGGATCCGCCCTGGCCCACGAGCCAGAAGAAGCCCCGGTGGCCGGGATCGAACCCGATGGCCGGCATTCGATCGCGAGCGAAGGTTCGTAACCCGGCCCAGGTGCGCCGCACGTGGGTGATCTCCAGGGTGGTGGCGGCCTGGATCCGCTCGATGGCGAGCGCCACGTCGATCTCCTCCACTCCCACGTCGTGGGGCTCCATCGGCGTCTCCTCGGCGAGGCTGCCCATGAACTGGTCCCGCTCCGGCTTGAGATAGAACTCCTCGTCGACGTCGACGATCATCGGCCACCCGGCCAGATCCGTCCCCTCCGGCGGAGCGAAGGTGAAGGCGGTTCGGCGATACGGGGTGAGGCCGAGCGGGATCACCCCGGCGAGGACGGCGACCTGGTCGCCCCAGGCACCGGCGGCGTTGACGATGACCGGGGCGTTGAGGATCGTGTCCCCGGCACCGATCCGCCACCGGTCCCCGGTCCATTGCAGCGCGATCACCTTGGTGTCGGTTCGCACCTGGCCGCCGCGGAGGCGGACCCCGGCCACGTACCCCTGGTGGAGCGCATGGACGTCGATCTCCATCGCCTCTCGCTCGACGGCGCCGACGACGATCTGGTCGCCGAGGACGGGACATAGCTCCGCCAACTCCGGCCCCTCGAGAACGTCCAGGGCGCCCTCCGGTGCCTCCTTGACGAATCGTTTGAACGACCGGCGCTGATCATCACGGGCGACGACGACCACCGGCAGCGGGGTCAGCAGTGGACTCCCGTAGTGGTCCGGCGGCTCCTCGAAGAACGGTCGGCTCGCCCGGGCCAGCGCCTGCACCGCTCCCCGTTCGTAGGCCTCGGTGAACACGGCGGCGGAGCGTCCGGTGGTGTGGTAGCCGGGCACCGACTCCTGCTCCACCACCAGCACCGAGTGGTCGCGGGCCAGCTCATAGCCGGCGGAGGCCCCGGCGATCCCGGCGCCGATCACGACCACATCGACGTCGGTCATGTCGCCACCCGCCGGCTCACCGACTTGACCGTGAGCACGATGAAGAACAGCACCACCGGCACCACCGCCATCGTCGCAGATCCCGAGGTGTCGGCGTGGTAGCTGACGATGAGCCCGATCGCCACCGACACCACGCCGATCGCCGCCGCCGTCACCATGATCGTCGGCACCCGACGCACCAGGAGCGCCGCGGTGGCAGGGGGCCCCACCAGCAACCCGAAGACGAGCAGGGCGCCGACGGTCTCGAAGGAGCCGACGATGGCCAGGGTGATGAGCCCGAGGAGCAGCAGGTGCGCCCACCGGGGGTGGAGCCCGAAGAGGGAGGCCTTCTGCTCGTCGAAGGAGAGGACGAGGAACGGGCGGTAGAAGAGCGCCGAGGCGGCGACGGCGACGACGGCGACGACGGCCATCACGGCGATGTCGCCGGCGGTCACCCCGAGGGCATCGCCGAAGAGCATCGTGGTCAGATTCCCTGCGAACGACGGGGTACGGCTGACGAGGATCACGCCGAGCCCGAGCATGCCGACGAAGAGCAGCCCGATCCCGGTGTCCTCCGAGAAGGTGGTCTGGCGGTGGATGAGGTTGATGCCGGCGATCATCACCACCGCAGCGGCGATGGCGCCGACCAGCGGGCTGAACCCGACGAGGAGGGCCAGGGCGATCCCGGGGATGACCCCGTGGACCAGGGCGTCGCCGAGGAACGTCATCCCCCGCAGCACCACCCAGGTCCCGACGACCGACGTGGCGACCGCCGCCAGCGACCCACCCAGCAGGGCCCGCTGCTGAAACGCCAGCTCGAAGGGGGCGGTCAGCCAGTCCATGGTCCCGAATCTACGCCCTCACGGCCCGAGGGCCGCGGCGATTCGCTCGGCGTCGACGAGCAGCATCCCGATCAGCGTGTCCCCCGGCCGGCCCGGCTCGGCCAACGACCCCGTGAAGAGCTCGACGACGGCGACGTCGCCGGCTTCGGCGGCGACGGCCTCGGCCAATGCCAGCGGTTCGGACGTCTCGGCGAAGATCGCCGGTACCTGCTCCCGCTCGATCAGCGCGATCAGCTCGGCCAGCTGGGCCGAGCTGGGGTCGCCGAGCGATGATCCCCCGGGAATCAGCGTGCCGATCACCTCGAAGCCGTAGCGGTCGGCGAAGTAGGCGAGCGAGCCGTGGCTGGTGATCAGCGTGCGTCGGTCGGCCGGGATGTCGGCCAGCATCGACTCGATCCGGCGGTCGGCGGCCCCGAGCTCGCCGATATAGGCGTCGGCCTGGGTGTACCAGGCGTCGTTCTCCTCGAGGAGAAACAGCGCCTTGGCGATCGCCATCGCCGCGGTCTCCATCCGGTGTGGGTCCATCCAGACGTGAGGGTCGAAGCCGTCGCCCTCGGAGAGCGGCAGCGGCTCGAGGTGCGGGGCGACCTCGATGATTTCGACCCCGTCCTCCCTGGCGGCGTCGAGGATGTCGCCGAAACCCTCCTCGAGGCCCAGTCCGTTGACGACGACCAGGTCGGCCTCGTAGATCCCCGCCACCTGCTGGGACGAGGGCACGAAGTCGTGGGGGCTGGCTCCGATCGGCATCAGCACGTCGACGTCGGCGTGGGGGCCGGCCACGTTGGCGGCGACGTCACCCAGGATGCTGGTCGTCGCCACGATCGTCATCCGCTCGGCAGCGTCGTCGTCGTTCGCACAGGCGGTGGCGACGAGCGCCAGCGCCACCATCGCCGCGAGTTGTAGTCTCAACATCTTGCAGGAAATGAGAATGATTCTTATTATCTCTCAGCAAGGTATCAGGGGAACGGACGTGCTGCAACGGACCGAGCAGGAGATCGAGCAACGACTCACCGACCACGGCGCCCGGTTCACCCGCGGGCGGCGCCAGGTGGTGCACGCGGTCGCCTCCGCCGACGGTCCCCGGACCGCCTCGGAGCTCTACCGCGGGCTGCACGACGTTCCCCTCTCCTCGCTGTACCGGAGCCTCGCCGTGCTGGTCGACGCCGGCGTCCTCTCGCCGCATCACGGCGCCGACGAAACCACCCGCTACGAACTGGCCGAGTGGCTCACCGAGCACCACCACCACCTCGTCTGTGTCTCGTGCGGATCGATCACCGATGTCGCGGCCTCCGCCGACCAGGAGGCCACGGTCGACCGGCTCGCCGCGGCGCTCGCGGGAGCCACCGGCTTCATGGTCTCCGGGCATCGCCTCGAGATCGAAGGGCGGTGCTCCACGTGTCGGTAGCGGTCCACGCCGAGGACGTGGAGTTCTCCTACGACGGAGCGGTGGCCGTTGCCGCCTCGACCTTCGACATCCCGGCAGGGAAGATCACAACGTTGATCGGGCCCAACGGCTCCGGGAAGTCGACGCTGCTCAACGGTATCGCCGGATTGAGCGAGCCGTCGAGCGGCTCCCTGACCGTGCGGCCCGAGGACCAGCGGCGCATCGCCTACGTGCTGCAGACCAAGCGGGTCAACGACACGCTGCCGGTCACGGTGCGGGAGGTGGTGGCCATGGGCCGCTATGCGACGCGGGGCTTGTATCACCGGCTCACCTCCGAGGATCAGCGGGTGATCGACGAGGCGATGGCGCGCATGGTGATCTCGGATCTCGCCGCCAAACACCTCAACGAGCTGTCGGGTGGCCAACGACAGCGGGTGTTCGTGGCCCAGGGGCTGGCGCAAGACCACGACATGCTGTTGCTGGACGAGCCGATGACCGGGCTCGATCTGACCTCGGCCGAGGCGATCGATGCGGTGATCCACGACGAGAACGCCCACGGCTGCACGGTGGTGATGAGCACCCATGCCCTCGGCGAAGCCCGGGTCGCGGACCACGTGTTGCTCTTGGCCGGACGGGTCGTCGCCTCCGGTCCTCCCGAGGCGGTGCTGACACCCGAGCATCTGATCGATGCCTACGGCGGGGTCTCGGTACACGGTGCCGGGACGGAGCTGGCCATCGACGATCCGGCGCACCTGCCCGCCGACGAACGGCACGTCCATCGGGACCGGACCATCCACACCGAGCCCTTCCCGGGTGACCGTCACCGTGGTACGTAGTGGGCGCCTCTCTTCGACCCGCTGAGACAGCCGGCGGCCTCTGATACCGTCACACCGATGGATCGGAGACACCGGACGCGGATGGCGAGCCTGGCCGTGGTCGGGATCGCCGTGCTGGCGCTGCTCACGCTGACCGCCGTCGGCGCCAGAGACCTCCCCGGCACCACGCGCTCCCTGGCGCTGTCGTGGACCGTCGACGTCATCCAGGTGATCCAGATCGGCGTCGGAGTGCTCATCGTCGGCGCCCTGCTGTGGGGCCTCTTGCATGCCCGGCGCGGCGCAACCGAGGAGCGACCGAAACGGCGGAGGTCGAGACCCAGGCGCCAGTCGGCACTCGCCGTGCTGCTGGTCCTCGCCGCCCTCGCCGCCCTGGTGTGGCTGATCCCCCGGCCCGAGAACCTCGAGCTCGACGAATCGGCACCGAGCTTCACGATCTCCGAGGTGGACTTCCCGCCGCTCGAGGACGTCGGGGCGGCTTGGCCGCTCCTGGTGCTCGTCGCCACCGCGGCGATCGCGATCTTCGCCGTCTCGATGCTCACCCGCAGCCAAGAGGAGGAAGTGGACGAAGTCGACGCCGGTGCCCTCCTCGCCGACAGTCTCACCGACGCGCTGGACGCCCTGTCGTGGTCGGAGGATCCCCGGTCGGTGATCATCAAGGCCTACCACGACATCGAAACCGCACTCGCTGTTGCCGGGCTGCCGAGGCGGGCGAGCGAGGCACCGCGAGAGTACCTCGAGCGCGTCCTGGCGAACGCCGGAGTCCGCCCCGGATCGATCACGCGGCTCACCACCCTGTTCGAATTGGCCCGATTCAGCGACCGGGATCTCGGTGAATCCGATCGCACGGAGGCCGAGGCGGCGCTGCAGTCCGCCCTCGCCGACCTCGGGGTGGCGGCACCGTGAGGCGGATCGCCGGTCTGACGGCGCTGGCGGCCCTGGCGACGGTGATCGCCCTCGTGCTCGCCGACGGGGTCGTCGAGATCGTCGCCTACGAGCTGATCGTCATCGTCCTGGTGTTCGATCTCGAGATGTCGAACGCGAACTACCTCGCCG
>CAZCBO010000006.1:0-11092 GCA_964496825.1 uncultured Acidimicrobiaceae bacterium | reverse complement strand
CCTGGTGTTCGCCGCGTTCATCGCCATCGGGCCACTCCGCCCCGCCGAGCACATCGAACGGATCCCGGTGACCGCTCACCTCTCGACATCCAACGTGCCGCCCCAGCTCCAGCGGCTGGAGTGGATGGTCGAGTTCGCCACCACCGCATCGGCCGACGCCGAACTCCGGCTCGTCCCCGAGCTCCGCCGGCTCGCCGCTGCCCGGCTCCAGGAGCGCCATCACCTCGACCTCGTCGAGGACCGGGAAGGGGCACGAGCACTCCTCGGCGCCGAGGCCTGGGAGCATCTCGATCCGGCCCGGCCCCGGCGGTTCGGGCGCAGCGCCCTCTCCGTCGACGAGCTCGAGGTGATCGTGTCGGCGATCGAAGGCCTATGACCCGTAGGATCTCGTCATGGTGACCGAAGCCATCCCGATCGGCCAAGCTGCCGACGAGGCCAAGGCCATCCTGAGCGAGGTGGGCCGGGCGGTCGTCGGCAAGGACGAGGCCCTGGAGATGCTGCTGATGGCGCTGCTCGCCGACGGGCACGTACTCATCGAGGACTTTCCCGGCCTGGCCAAGACCCTGATGGCGCGCTCGTTCGCCGTGGCGACCGGCCTCGAGTTCACCAGGGTCCAGTTCACCCCCGACCAGCTGCCGATGGACATCACCGGCGCCCCGATCCTCGACCCGACCAAGGGCGAGTTCGTCTTCCGCCGGGGGCCGATCTTCACCAACCTGCTGCTCGCCGACGAGATCAACCGGGCGCCGGCAAAGACCCAGGCCGCCCTCCTCGAGGCGATGCAGGAGCGCCAGGTGACCGTGGACGGCGTCTCCCATCCCGTCCCGCAACCCTTCCTCGTCGTCGCCACCCAGAACCCGATCGAGTACGAGGGCACCTACCCGCTCCCCGAGGCCCAGCTCGACCGATTCCTCATCCGCATCGGCATCGGCTACCCGTCGACCGACGCCGAGTGGGAGATCATCAGGGACCGGGCCGACCGCGGCACCGACGAAGTGGTGCTCACCCCGGTCGTCGACACCGACCGGCTCCGCGCCATGCAGCAGGCGGTCGAGGGCGTACACGTCGAGGAGGACGTCGGCCGCTACATCGTGGCGCTCGTCGAGGCGACCCGGGGGCACGATCAGGTACTGGTGGGGGCGAGCCCGCGTGGATCCCTGGCCATCATGAAGATGGCCAGGGCACGGGCAACCCTCGCCGGACGCGACTTCGTCACCCCCGACGACGTCAAGGTGGTGACCGTCCCTGCACTGTCGCACCGGCTGATCCTCCGCCCCGAGGCCTGGGTGCGCGACATCACCAGCACCGACGTGATCGGGGAGCTCCTCGCCACCATCCCGACGCCACCGACGGCACCGGCGCATTGACCGCGACACCGACGACACGGGCATACCTCCTCGCCACCATCGGGTTCGTGGCGATCGCCCTCGGCACCGCGATGAGCAGCCCCGAACTCGTCGCTCTCGGTGCCCCGTTTCTCGTCCTGCTTGCCGTCGGACTCGCCGCACGACGGCCCGGCGGTATCACCGCCACCGCAGGAGAGAGCGTGCTGCGAACCCTCGAGGATGATCATGTCGAGTTGACGATCGTGATCCACGCAACCCAGCCGATCCCTCGCGCCGAGATCCGACTGACCCTGCCCAGGACCATCGAAGGATCCGACGTGATCCCGATCGCCGTCCACGGCGAGACCACCGTGACCGTCGAACTCGACTGTCGGCGGTGGGGCATCTACGAGCTCGGGGTCGAGGTGTTCACGATGACGCCCTTCGGCCTGTTCTCCGAGCGGACCCCGATCGCCGATGCCCCCGTCGTCAAGGTCTTTCCGCGGGATGCGACGCTCCGGCGCCTGCTCAAACCGATCGAGACCCAGCTCGCCTACGGGGACCTCGTCGCCCGCAGCCGCGGTGAGGGCATCGAGTACGCCGATCTGCGGGAAATGCAGACCGGCGACGACTTCCGCCACGTCAACTGGCGGGCGAGCGCGAGGAGCACCGGGACGACCTGGGTGAACGACCGTCATCCCGAACGCAACAGCGACGTGGTGCTGTTCATCGATACCTTCCCCGAAGCGCGGCGCGGCGTCGAGTCGACGCTCGACTTCGGGGTGCGCGCCATTGCGGCCCTGGCCAGGAGGCACCTGCGACGCCACGACCGGGTCGGCCTGATCACCTTCGGGGAACCGGTGCGGTGGCTGCAGCCGGGCATGGGCGGGCGGCAGCGCTATCGCATCCTCGACACGCTGATGGCTGCCCGGCTCAGCCGGCACCTCTACTGGCAGGGCATCTCGGCGATCCCGCGTCAGGCGCTTCCCCCCAAGGCGCTCATCGTCGCCGTCACCCCCCTCCTCGACGATCGGATCATCAGCGCCGTAGCCGACCTCCACGGGCGAGGCTTCGACGTCGCAGTGGTTGAGCTACCGGCCGAGGCGTTCCTCGAAGAACCCGAAAGCGAGACCGATGCCATCGCCCGTCGGATCTGGGAGTTGGAACGCGACACACTGCGGCGGCGCTTCTCCCGCCACGGCGTGCCGATCGCGCGGTGGAAACCTGAGGAACCCTTCGAGCAGGCGCTGGTGGAGGTGGAGGCATTTCGACGACAGTTGACCCGCGCCAGAGTGTGATGCTCGTCGCGGCTTCGCTGGCCGTGGCCGCGGCCCTCGCCCTCCTCCCCGTCATCGGGGCCGGGCAGGGCGCGCCGATCGCGCTCGGTGCCGGGCTCGCCGCCGTGGCCTTCGTCGCCTGGACCCTGAGCACGGGGGTGACCCCGCCGATCATCATGGCGACGCTGTTGTTGACCGTCGAGCTCGCCGGAGTCGTGGTCTTCGGCGATCCACCGCTGGGCCTGGTCCCGATCGCCGCCGCCGGGCTCTACCTGCTCGTCGAGCTCTCGATGCGTTCCCTCGAGACCCGGGGCCGTCACCCGGGGTGGCGCGAGTTCCGGTGGGTCGATGCGGTGCGCACCGGCGGCGTCGCCGTCCTCGTCGGGCTCATCACCTGGCTGGTGACGATCCTGGCGACCGGGCCCGATCTCCCCGGAGGGATCTTCATGCACAGCGTCGGCATCGCCGCCGCGGCTGCGGTGATCGGCGTCATCTGGCTGCTGGTCGGGCGGGAAGCGGAGACGTGACCTAACCTGTCGCCCGATGATTCGTCGCATCATCGCTGGGGTCATCGCGCTCGGGCTCGTCCTCGCCGCCTGCAGCCAATCGGAGCAGGAGGTGCCGACCCGGACTCACCTCCAGGGGAGCTTTCGCGCCGAGAGTGGAGACAGCATGCGTTACCTGGTGTGGCTCCCCGACGGGTACGGAGACGACCGCGAGAAGCGGCACCCGATGATCGTGTTCCTCCACGGCTCCGGTGATCCCGAGTACGACTCCCAATTCGTGCTCAGCTACGGGCTCCCCGCCGTCCTCGAGCTCGGCGAAGAACCCGAGGGCTTCGACTTCGTCGTCATCTCGCCCCAGGCGTTCCCCGGTTCGGCCTGGTGGGCGGATGGGCAGATGCAGCTCATCGACGATCTGGTTGCGGAGATGCTCGACACCTACCTGGTCGACCCCGAGCGGGTCTACCTCACCGGTCTGTCGATGGGCGGGTACGGGTCCTGGTACCTGGGGAGCGCGTACCCGGAGCGCTATGCGGCCGTGGCCTCCCTCTCGGGAAGCGCCTATCAGTCGGTCGACTTGCCAGATGCGGAGTTCACCTGCCGCCTCGCCGAGGTGCCGGTGTGGGCGATCCACGGCGAGCAGGACGCCATCTCGACCTTCGCGTTCATCGAACGGACGGTCGGCGAATACCAGGAGCTGTGCGACACGACGGTGAAATGGACCACCTACCCGGACGCCGGCCACTTCGAGACCTACGAGCGGGCCTATCGCGACCCGGCGCTCTACAACTGGATGCTGACCCACACCCTGTCGGGACGATGACCCGGACCCCGGGGCAGGTCGCCGGCGCCGGCCTGGCCGGAGCGCTGATCGGCGCCGCGGGGGGCGCCGCCCTCGGGTCGAGCCTCGACCGGGCAGCAGCAGGAGCGATCATCGGTGCCGTGGTGGTGGGCGTCGTCGAGGCCGTCACCGACGCCACCCGCACCCCGGCCACCCCCAAGCCGATCGGAGGACGGATCCTGTCCGGAGCCATGGTCGCCGCAGCCATCGGCTGGCTCCTCGGCCTGGTCGCCCCCGACCTCGACCTGACGATCTACGGCGTGCTCTTCGGCCTCGCCTTCGGCGTCCTCGGGTTTCGCCTCCGCAAGGTGGCGCTCGGGGCGGTGGCGGGGTTGGTCGTCGGTCTCGTCCTCGAGGCGGCATGGCCCGAGGCCGGCCTCCCCTGGGTCGCGGCCCTGACGCTGGTCGCCTACCGGGTCCCGGCGGCGATCCTCTACCGGGGCAGGGAGCAGGTCCAGTTCATGGGCGAGCGGGTGCCGGCCGCGGATCTGGAGTACGTCGTCCCGTTCGCCGCCAGGAGCGGCTACGTCGGGGTCGACTATCTGAAGGAGTATGCCGACCTCACCGGTGCCGACTTCGTCCGCAACCCCGCCGACGTCGGCATCATCGCCAGCTTCGACGACCTCGCCGGGCCACGCTTCGATCCGGACGCCGCCCATCCGCTGATCCGCGAGTTCTACGAGCACACCAGCCGCTTCCACCTCGGCATCACGCCGGAGTGGCGGACCTGGATGAAGCCGGCCTATCTCGTCTACCGCAGCACGATCGCCCGGCCGCTCGGTCAGGCCAACGCCCCCTTCGACATCGAGGAGGTGCAGCGGGGCGTCGTGAGCTGGATCGACACCATCGACGTCGACCACTCCGGGGCGATCGACTTCCGCGCCTGGCTCCGGGCCTACGAGGAGAGCAACGAGCCCCTGTACGTCGGGGTCTACACGGTGCTGCGCCGGGCCGACACCGGATTCGTCAGCGTCGGGTTCCCGCTGCCCGCCGGCAACCTCACCGCCACCCTGCTCCCCTACGCCAACCGGGGCGACGGGCTCCTGCTCACCTCACGCACCGACGAGGCCTACCCGGGCCACTACCTCAGCGTCGTGGAGGAGACCGGGGACCTCACCACGATGAAGCTCACCAACTTCGACGAGGAGATCGACGTCTACGTCGAGGACGGTGAGTTGAAGACCGACCACCGCTTCTACCTGGGCGGGATCCGCTTCCTGACGCTCTACTACACGATCGAGCGGCTGCCTACGAGCTAGCGGCCTCCGCCTCGGCGAGGCGCTTCAGGTTGGCGAGGATCTCCGCGCCGGTCCTGCGGGCGGTGTTGGCGGCGAAGAAGCCGATGATCTTGCCGACCGGCCCGTAGGGGAACTCGGGCTCGACGAGGTAACTCCACACGATCTCGGGCGGAGCCTCGATGTCGACCGACATGCTCACGAGCATGGCCGGGACCCTACTCGTGCGCTTCGACGCGACCCGACTCGATGGCCGCGGTGAAGGCGGCATAGTCGCGCTCGTTCTGATCGGCGTAGGCCACGGCGAAGTCGGCCATCGCTTGGTCGAAGGTGTCGTCGGTGCCGAGGTAGGCGGAGATGGCGGCGGCGTCTCCCGAGCGGGTGTGCGCCCGGGCCAACGTCCACCCGCACAGCCAGGTGAAGCGGCGCGCCTGTCGCTCGGTCGCCGACTCGACGTCCATCGACCCCTTCATGTCCTTGAGCTGGCGCCAGTAGTAGTGGGTTCCGGTGACGTCGCCGACGTTCCAGCCGAGGAAGCCGTCGCTCAGCGCCTGCATCAGACGCTGACCCTCCACCACCCGTTGCCCGTGGCTGGCGTAGCGGCTCTCGGGCAGATGGTCCTCGAGCACGGATCGGTTGGCTTCCTTGGCTTGGAGGAACAACACGTCCTTCGGGTCCCTCCCCTGGAGGAGGACGATGGCGCACCGGGTGCCGACGCTCCCGACGCCGACCACCTTGATGGCGGCGTCGACCGGCTCGTAGCGCTCCAGCAGCACCGCCAGGTCGTCGGGCACCGAGTGGAGGTATCCGCTGAACTCCTCGTGGAGGAGGGAACGCACCTCGTCCTCGTCGGCCATCTCGGGGAGCTCGCGGAACGGGACGAGCAGCGGCGGCTGCGAGACGATGCGGTAGCGGCCGTCGACCTCCTCGGCCAGCTTCTTCAGGGCATGGAGGCTGTCCTTGCTGCGCGCCTTGGTCGCGAACTTCCGGCTCTTCTTGCCCTCCTCCTTCGTCACCTGTTCCGAGAACGTCTCGACGATGTCCTCCCAGCGGAGGTGGGAGTACCAGGCATCGAGGAAGCTCATCGCGGCAAAGGACGCCATGGCGTCGCGGTAGGCCTTGGCGGCGAGGGCGGCGAGCTCGCGTTCCAGCTCGGGGTACCCGTTGTTGCGCGCCGCGATGACGAAGCTCGTGATCAGGCGCTTGACGTCCCACTCCCACGGGCCGGGCAGCGTCTCGTCGAAGTCGTTGAGGTCGAAGACCAGCTCTCGCTCCGGCGATCCGTACATGCCGAAGTTGGAGAGGTGGGCGTCACCACAGATCTGGGCCGTGATGCCCGTGACCGGGGTGTCGGAGAGGTCCTCCGCCATGACCTTGGCGCAACCTCGATAGAAGGCGAAGGGCGACCGCGACATGCGCCGGTGGCGCACCGGAAGCAGCCAGGGGATGCGAGTATCGCCCTGGCTCAGGATGAGGTCGACGGGATCGGATCGCCCTGCGGGAGGCGACCATGCGCCGAGGGTCTGCAGCGGAACCTCGACCCGTAGCGACTCGCCCAACTCCCTGACGGACACGGGATCAGGGCCGGAAGGGCGCTTGGGGGATCAGCGGCAACGGCTCCTCCTCGTCGAAGAAGATCGCTCCGGCGCAGGTCTCGGTGGCCTCGATGGCATCGGCCTCGGGGACGCCGATGATCGTGAGCGCCGCCGTAGTGGGCTGCTGAGGATCGATCGTCGTGAGCGTCTGCGGGCCCATGACGGAGTGGCTGAGACCGACCACCCGGAGGTAAATCGGCTGCTCGAAGACCTGCTCGGGAGACGTCACGTCGAATGACAGTGGGTCGGTCCGGGTTGGCTCGTCGAGGATGGCGTCGCAGGCCAGTGCCAGCGAATAGACGTGCGTTCCTTCCGACCACGATCCCGGCTCGAACTCGTGGGTGAAGGTGACCGCCCAGGCCTCCGGCTCGATCTCGTCGGGCACCTCGGCGGGAGGCAGGTCGATGCCTTGCAGTGGTTCCTCGCCGGAGCAAGCTGCCACGACGAGGGTGACCACGAGCAGATATGTGAGTCGCCGCAAGGGGCGATCGTAGCTCAGCCGACGGTCAGGAAGGGCGGCAGCTTCACGATGCCGAGCCGCTCGGTGATCGCCTCGCGGGTCTCCGCCGCCTCGTCGTCACCGAACAGCGTCGCCAGCGCGTCGAGGATGAGTGCTTCCTCGTAGGCGGCGTCGGCGCCCCGGGCCGCCTCGAGCGCCTCGATCAACTGGACGTGGCCCTCCCGGGTCCTCCCCAGCCACACCAGCGCCATCCCGCGCACCCGCTGCAGGCCGACGAGCGGAATCTCGACGCCGGCGGTCCCCCTTGCCACCTCCTTTGCCTTCTCCGCCGCGGCCAATGCCTCTTCGACGTCGCCGCCGAGGAGATGGGCCTCGGCCTGGGCGACGCGGTTGCCCACCGCGAGACGATCGGCCTCCAGCGTCTCGAACTGACCCAGGGTCTCCTCGAGCATCCCCAACGCTCGTTGCGCATCACCGCTCCTGGCGATGGCTCTCGCCAGGTGCATGGTCGAGATGGCGACACCGAGTGGATGGTTGGCGGCCCGGCTCGACGCCTTGATCAGCTCGAGCTCGGACCGGGCGTCGTCGACCTTGCCCTGATCGAGCAGCACCCGGGCCCGGTGATACCCGGCGAGGGCGGAGCCGACCGCATCGCCGGCGAGTTCGTGTTCGGCAGCGCTGCGCTCCTCGATCTCGAGCGCCTCGTCCCAGCGACCCTGCTCCAGCGCTTCGGCGCCGAGCAGATCGAGGGCCCTGGCCTGCTTGAGGTGATCGTCGGCCTGCGCGAACAGCCCGAGGGCGGTGGTTGCGTCCTCGACGCCCGTTCCGGGCTCGAGATAGGAGGATGCCCTGGCCCGGAGGTAATGCGCCTCACCGAGGGTGACGGCGTCGTCGGCCTTCGTCGCCAGGGGAATGGCGGCGTCGGCACGCTCGATCGCCTCCCGGCAGCGGCCCTGGCGCAATCGGATCCTGGCGTAGGTCAGCTCGAGGGTGGCACGCTCCCCATGGCCCGACGACTTGGGCAGCTCGTTCAGTGCCTTGGTGAGCATGCGGAGTGCAGCCGGGTACTGGCCGTCCTGCCGGCGCAGCTCGGCGCGCTTCTGGACCAGGCGAGCCTCGTCCCGTCGCCGTTTGACGAATCCCTCGGCAGCGACGTAGGCCTTGTCGGCGTCCTGGGACCGCCCGATCTGCCCGTAGGCGTCGCCGAGGAGCTCGGTGGCCTCGGCGCGCACGGCGACCGGAGCCGACGACAGCTTGTGGGCGGCGGCCAGCGCCGCATCGAGGAGCGCGGCGGCTTCGACCGGGGTGCCCTGCTCCATGGCCCGCCTGCCGGCCTCCAAACCGTGGGTCCACACTTCCTGGTGCTCACCCGCTCGCGAGAAGTGGAGCGCGAGCAGCTCGGGCGGAGCGCCCCTCGCCGCAAGTCCCCGGGCGATCTCCAGGTGCACTTCCTGTCGCCGCCGCGCCGACAACCCGCGGTAGGCGGCCCCGTGGACAACGAGTTGGCGGAAGCGGAGCCGGCCGGCACCGTCGTCCTGGAGCACCTCGGTGAAGGTGGGCCACTCGATCGGACCGAGGATCTCCTCGGCCACGGCGGGCTCGAAACGTCGTCCCAGCACCGCCAGCGCACCGAGCACCTCCCGATCGGCTCGGGAGAGGTGGGCGAGCTGGGTTGCGGCGGCGCCTTCGACGTTGCCGGGGAGCTTCTCGGTGGTTCCCGCCAGCGCCGCCAGGCGTTCGAGCAGATAGGGGTTGCCTCCCGACCGCTCGACGATCTCCCTGCTCAGCTCATTCGTCAGCGGGTCGTCGCGACGCAGCTCGATCAGGAGCGCCTGTGATGCACCGGGTGCCAGCGGCTCCAGGTCGATTCGAAGCGGGTCGAGCTCGACCCCCGGGGTCCAGCCGCCCTCGTGGGGGCGGCGCGTGGCGATCACCAGCCAGGGAAGTTCGGTCCCGCGAGCGAGGATGTAGGAGAGGAGGTCGGCGGAGGAGCGGTCGATCCACTGGGCGTTCTCGATCCGCACCACCATCGGCTTGCGGGTCAGCCACACGGCGAGCTGCGAGACCGACCACTGCGTCCGCTCGGCGCGGAACTCATCGGATAGCTCGGCGACGACGTCGGTCGGATCGACCGAGGCGCCGACGACCTCGGCGACCAGGGGGAGCAGCGGCTCCAGGTAGGGCGTCAGCTCCCTGACTTGGGCCTGGAGGAGCGCACCGGCTCGCTCCGGGTCCTCGTCCTCGTCGATGCCGAGGGCCCCGCGCAGGATGCGGGCTGCGGCGCCGTACGGGATGTGCTGCCGGTAGTCCTCGCCGCGGACCACCACCGTCTTCAGCCCGGGCGCGCGCAGCGCCTCGGTGACGAGCCGGGTCTTGCCGACGCCGGGACCCCCGACGATGTCGACGACTCCGCCGGTGCCGTGCTCGTCCAGCTCGCCGAGCAGGCGGCGGATCATGGCCCGCTCCTCGGAACGACCCACCAGGCCGCCCTCCACATCGCCGTCGGAGAGCTCGGCTCCGACGACGACCGGGACGACCTGAGCCTCGATGCCCATGAACGTCACCGGGTCCCACTCGCTGATCGCATACCGGGTCGTGGCGCGGTCGACCACCCGGTGGGTAGTCAGGACCTCACCGGGGGCTGCGCTCGCACCGAGGCGGGCGGCCAGCTCGGCGGTGTCGCCCGCCAGGCCGAAGGTGCGGCGATCGGAGCCGCCGAAGGCGCCGACGAGGGCGGTGCCGGTGGCGATGCCGAAGCGGAGGGCAAAGGCCGGATCGGTCTCGAGCGCCGCCCTGGCGGCCCTGATCATGCGCTCTTCGCCGTCGTCGGTAGGCGCCGCAACCCCGGCGCCGAGGGTGATCCTGCCCCCGTCGTGGGAGAGGTCGGTGCCCAGCACGGTGATGTCGAACTCGGCTCCGGCCCGCTGTACCGCCGCCACCAACCCGGTGATCTGCCCGGCCGCCCTGCCGGGGTTGCGTTGGATCGCCCGGTCGACGCCCGAGAAGGTGGCGAACCCGATCGTGACCGGCCGGCGCTCCGGATCCATCCCGACGATGTCCTGGAGCCGCGGCGCGATGAACGCGGTCGATGGGAGCACCACCTGCTTTCCCAGCGTCTCGATGGCGCTCCGGTCGAGGGTCTCGGATCGGGTCTCGCCGGGGCCGGCGCCTGCAGCGAGCTCGAGGGCACGGGTGACGGTCGGGCCGAGAGCGAAGAGCTGGATCGGCTCGATCCCCGCGGTGATGAGGTGCACCATCCCGGTGGCTATGCCGGCGGTCATCGACAGAGGGACGTCGGCCCGGGTGATCACGTCGTGCATGGCGTGGACGGCGTTGAGGGCCCGGCCCTGCCTCCCCTCGCCGGTGAACAGGGCGCTGAAGGACTCGACGCCCATTGCGAGGACGTCGCCGCCGTGGGACTCGGCGACGGCGGTGAGATCAGCCAGCGCGGCGTTGACCGTCTTCGTGATCCGTTCGATGTCTTCGCCCAGCTCATCCACGAGGGTGGTGAGGCCGCCGATGTCGCAGTGGACGACGGAGCCCGCCACGACCCGGGCGCCCTCCCAGGGCTCTTCGAGCAGGCGCGGCAGGTACACCGCAAAGGCGGCGCGATCGGTCTTTGCGGGCGCGGTCGAGGGCCGGGTCAACGACATCCTGCGTTTATCGGCCCGCGGGGAAACCCCGTTTACCCATTATCTGGTGCGGGGCAAGGGTTTACGCGAGCACTTTCGCGAGCAGTCGATACCGTTTCGGCTTGTGGACGATTGTCAAGAGGCGTAGGCTGTTCGGCGGGATAGACAGGCACGGGGGAGGTGAGGACTTCTTCACGGTGCACGCGATGACCTCATTTCGCGCG
>CAZCBO010000005.1:0-27185 GCA_964496825.1 uncultured Acidimicrobiaceae bacterium | reverse complement strand
ACGACGATGAATGTCGTCAAGACCTACAAGTGGACCGGCCCGGCCCAGGAGCTCCTCACCAAATCAGAGGAGCTCGCCGACGAGGTCGCCCGGGCCGTCGAGGTCGACCTCATCGTCGGTGAGCCGGCGGGGCTCTACGCCGAGCTCGACGACCCCGAGGCCATCGAGAACGTCTACATCGGCTGGTATCACCTCCGCACCGGCACCGAGGAGGCGTGGGCACACGCCGTCGACTTCTTCGGGCGGGTCACGCGGTCGCATCCAGACCAGCCCTTCGGGTGGACCCTGTCGGCCTTCGCCAACTGGTCCGGGGCCGCCAACGAGTGGGGGCCCGACCCAGACGCCACGATGCAGCTCGCCCACGAGGAGGCCCGGCGGGCACTCGAGATCGGCGACCCGACCGGGTTGGCCCAGGCCGTCGAGGCGGCGGTCCTCCTGTCCCAGGGTCGCGCCGATGAGGCGCTGACCGCCATGGACCAGCTCGAGATCGTCAGACCCACCTGCGACGTCACCTACGGGCTCGAGGGCAGCGTCCGGCGCTACCTCGGCCAATGGGAGCGGGCCGTCGAGCTGCTCGACATCGCGATGCGGCTCACCGGGATCAACAAGCCGTGGTACCCGACGGTGAAGGCCTGCTCGCTGTACGTAGGCGGTAGGACGGAGGAAGCCGCATCGATCGCCGAGTCGGTGCTCGAATACCAGCCGCACAACCTCGAAGCACTGCTCGTCCTAACCGCCGCTCAGCGCGAACTCGGCCTGGAACGGCGGGCCCGGGCCACGGCCGACCTGATCCGCGAACGATTCCCGTCCGTCGACGTCGAGGCGTGGCTGGAGCGAAATCCCTACCAGAACCGGGAAATCGTCGAACGCTGGAAGGACGATCTGGCCGCCGCCGGGGCGATCGGGGGTTGAGTCCTCGGAGGGGCCCCGGCATCCACGACCAGGTAGATGCACAGGACCCCTCCGCTGAGCACCGTATCGAGACGGCACCGGGTGCGGAATGCACAAAGCCGTGCCCACGGACGCACTAGCCCACCGGCGCCGGTCGCTAACTTTCGGACCGGGCATGGACCGGCAACCATCATCGCTGCCCGATCGGGCCAGGGTCGTCGTCATCGGCGGGGGCATCATCGGCTGCAGCGTCGCCTACCACCTCGCCCACCTCGGTTGGACCGACGTCGTGCTGTTGGAGCGCAACAAGCTCACCTCGGGCACAACGTGGCACGCCGCCGGGCTCGTCGTCACCTTCGGATCGCTCTCCGAGACGATGACCGACATGCGCATCTACACCCGCGACCTCTACACCCGTCTCGAGGCCGAGACCGGGCTGGCCACCGGCTTCACCCCGGTCGGGTTCATCGAGCTCGCCGCCGACGAGGATCGCCTCGAGGAGTACCGCAGGGTCGCGGCGTTCAACCGGTACTGCGGCGTCGAAGTCCACGAGGTCTCCGCCAGGGAGGTCGGCGAGCTGTTTCCGCTTGCCCGCACCGACGACATCCTCGCCGGCTTTTACGTCGCCGAGGACGGCCGGGCCAACCCGGCCGACGTCACGATGTCGCTCGCCGCCGGAGCCCGCAGGCTCGGGGTGCGGATCGTCGAGGACCTCCCCGTCGCCGGCGTCGTCGACAAGGGCGGGGCCGTCGCCGGCGTCGAGACCACGGCCGGGGTCATCGAGACCGAGTACGTGGTCAACTGCGCCGGGATGTGGGCCCGGCAGCTCGGTGCCCTGTCCGGGGTGAACATCCCGCTCCAGGCCGCCGAGCACTACTACCTCATCACCGACCAGGTCGAGGGGATCTCCAGGACATGGCCGGTGATCGAGGACCCGGCGTCGTTCGGGTACTACCGGGAGGAGACCGGAGGGCTGATGATCGGGCTCTTCGAGCCCGAGGCAGCGCCGTGGATGGTCGACGGCATCCCCGAGGACTTCGCCTTCGGGCGGATCCCGCCGGATTGGGACCGCATGGCCCCGTACCTGGAGCAGGCGATGGGGCGGGTGCCCGTCACCAGGGAGACCGGCATCCGCGAGTTCTTCTGCGGGCCCGAGAGCTTCACCCCCGACCTCATGCCGATCGTCGGCGAGGCACCCGAGCTGCGGAACTATTTCGTCGCCGCCGGGCTCAACTCGATCGGCATCATCATCGGCGGCGGTTTGGGCCGGGTCGTGGCCCACTGGATCGTCGAGGGCCGGCCCGACGTCGACGTCACCGGCTTCAACATCGATCGGATGCGCGCCTACCAGGCCAACCCGGAGTACCTCAGGGCCCGGACCGTCGAGTCCCTGGGGATGGTGTATCGGGCGCACTACCCGACGCGGTCGCCGCAGACCGCCCGGGGAGCGAAGCTGTCTCCGATCCACGATCGGCTCATCGACGCCGGCGCCTACTTCCGTGAGGTGAGCGGCTGGGAGGGCGCCGACTGGTGCGCCCCCGAGGGCATCGAGCCCGTCGTGGAGCAGCTCTCCTGGGGCCGGGAGAACTGGTTCCCGTTCTGGCAGGCCGAACACGAGGCGGCCCGGGAGGGTGTCGTGCTGATGGACATGTCGTTCATGTCCAAGTTCCGCATCGACGGCCCCGACGCAGGAGCGCTGCTCGAGACGATCTCGGCCAACCGAGTGGCCGGCGAACCGGGCCACATCACCTACACCCAGTGGCTCAACGAGGACGGGCGGATCGAGGCAGACCTCACCGTCACCATGCTCGACGAGGGCCGGTTCTGGGTCGTGGCCACCGATACCGCCCACCGCCACGTCGAAACCTGGATGCACCGGCACACCGAACCCGACATGAGCGTGGCGATCGCCGATGTCACCAACGACTATGCCCAGATCAACATCCAGGGGCCGCGGTCCCGGGAGCTGATGCAGGCCGTGACGATGGCAGACCTCTCCAACGAGGCCTTCCCCTTCCGCGCCGCCGCCGAGATCGAGATCGACGGCTTCCCGGTCCTGTGCGTCCGCATCACCTACGTCGGCGAGCTTGGCTACGAGCTCTATGTCCCCGCGCAACACGCCCTGGCCGTCCACGACCGGCTCGTCGAGGCCGGGAAGGCTGTCGGGCTCCGCCACGCCGGGCTCAAGGCGCTGGCCAGCCTGCGGATGGAGAAGGGGTACCGCGACTACGGCCACGACATCGACAACACCGACGGTGTGATCGAGGCCGGGCTCGGGTTCGCCGTTGACCTCGACAAGCCGGCAGGGTTCATCGGGCGCGACGCCGTGGCCAAACAGCTCGCGGCCCGGCCCCTCGACCGGCGTCTCGTCCAGGTGCTGGTGAAGGACCCCGGGCCGTTGATGTTCCACGGCGAGGTGGTGCATCGGAACGGGAGGCCGGTCGGGTACGTCAGGGCCGCCTCCTACGGCTTCACGGTGGGCGGCGCCGTCGGGCTGACGATGCTCGAGCCCGGCGTGCCGGTGACCCAGGCGTATCTCGACGAGGGATCCTGGGAGGTGGAGATCGCCGGTGACCGCTACCCGGCTCTGGTTTCGACACGGCCGCTCTACGACCCAAGGGCGGAGCGTGTTCGGATGTAGCCGGCGTCCCCGCTCGACCGCGGTCGCTTCGGGTACGTTTGGGTGACAAGCGTGACAGGTCGCGACCGGAATCGACGGCAGCAGAACCTTCGCCGCGTCGTCCTCACGATCGGTGGAGCAATCGTCGTCGCGCTCGCGGTGTGGATCGGGGTCAGGCTCGTCATCGAAGACGAGCCGCCACCACAAACAGCTCCGACGACCGATGGTGCGCAGACCCCGGAGGAGGCCGTCGCCGCCTACGTCGATCTGCTGGCGGCCGACCAGTACGAGTCAACCTCGGGACTGTTCGCCAACCCGACGTTTCGTATCCAGGCGGAGCACGCCTGGTGGTACGACCTCGGATCGATGGCCGACATCGCGGTCACACCCGGCACCACAGTTGCGTTCGCTGAGGAGGCGACCACCTCGCTCGGCATCACCGTCCGGTTCACCACCGGAGACGAGTGGAGCTATACGTCAACGGTGCCCCTGATCAAGGACGAGGGTCACTGGCTGGTCGAATGGGAGCCCGCGGTGCTCCATCCGAGCCTGCAGCGCGGTGAATCGGTGCGAGCGGCGCTCACCTGGCCCCACCGGGGTCGCATCCTGGCCGACGACGGCACCCCGCTCACCGAGGACCGCCCCGCGGTGACGGTCGGGGTGGTACCGGAGCGGATCGAGACCATGGCCGAGGTCACTGCCGCCCTTCAGGAACAGCTCGGCGTGGATCCCAACACGGTGGAGGCTGCCGTCGAAGCACCCGGCGTCCAACCGGATTGGTTCCTCCCGATGACCCTGGTCCGTCCACTCGAGTTTCGCGACGTCAAGCCCCAGCTGGCTCCGGTCCCCGGCATCGTCTTTCGCGAGACGCCGTCCCGGCTCTCGCCCGCACCCGGGTTCGCAGCACACGTGCTCGGACGGGTCGGTGAGATCACCGCCGAGGAGCTCGACGGGCTCGGACCGCCCTACGAGCAGGGCGATTCCGTCGGTCTCTCGGGTCTGGAGCGCGCTTTCGAGCAACGGCTCGCCGGTTCACCCAGCGTCGAGGTGAGCCGTACGGCGCAGAACGGAGACGTGATCGACGTGCTCTACCGCGCTCCGGGTCGCGATGCGGAGGACCTTCACACCACGCTCGACCCGGCGGTCCAGCGCGCCGTGGAGCGGGTCCTGGACGCCGCACCCGAGCCGAGCGCGATCGTCGTCCTCGACGCGGCGAGCGGCGAGATTCGGGGCGTCGGGAGCCGCCCGCTCGGTGAATTCAACCGGGCCTTCGGGGCGCGATATCCGCCGGGATCGACCTTCAAGATCGTGACCGCCGCCGCGCTTCAGGGTGCCGGACTCGACGCGGACGCAGCCGTGGCCTGTCCCGGGCAGATCGACGTCGGTGGGGGCCCGATCAACAACGCGGGCGGCACAGCTCTCGGGCAGACATCGTTGTCCGAGGCGTTCGCCTTCTCGTGCAACACCACCTTCGCCCCCCTGGGGGCCGATCTCCCGGCGGCGGAGCTCGTTGCCGCCGCCGAGCAGTTCGGGTTCAACCGCTCCTACGACCTCCCGCTGCCCGTTGCCGGCGGTCAGTTTCCGGCACCGGAGAGCGCGAGGGAGCAGGGTGCCGCCTCGATCGGACAGGCACGCGTTCTCGCCAGCCCGCTCCACATGGCAACCGTCGCCGCCGCCGTGGCCTCAGGTGAGTGGCGGACACCCCGCCTCTTGACGGAGACCGCGGCGGACAGCCTGCCGGTTGCGTTCGACACCACGCCGCTCCGGGAGATGATGCGTGCGGTCGTCGATCACGGCACGGGAGCCGCGGCGGACCTCGACGGCGAGCCCGTCTTCGGCAAGACCGGGTCGGCAGAGTTCGGCGAGGAAGATCCACTCCCGACGCACGCCTGGTTCGTCGGCTATCGCGGGCCCCTGGCGTTTGCCGTGTTCGTCGAGGGCGGGGGCTCAGGAGGAGGCGTGGCAGCACCCCTGGCAGCTGATCTCCTCGAGGTCATCGACGAGGAGATCGCAGCCGCCGGCGCCCCCCTTGCTCCATGCACCGAGGGTGGGTGGGCGACCTTCCAGGGAACGAACGAGCGCAGCGGCTGCAGCGCCGTCGAGACGATCGCAGGGCTGGAGATCGCGTGGGCGACGCCGATCGGGATCCAAGGATGGCTCAACAACCCGGTCATCAGTGGCGACATGGTGTTCACCGGCAGCGCCGGACGGACGCGGGGCGCCCCCGACCCGGCCGACGGGGTCTATGCCGTCGATCTGCAACGCGGAGGCGTCGTATGGACCCGTCCTGCCAACAACGACGTCAACGGTGTTGCGATCGCCAACGGCATCGTGGTCGCGACCGGGGACGAGGGCCTGGTGTGGGCGCTCGATGCCGCGGACGGATCGATGACGTGGGCGTATCCGGCGAATGAAGCAGAAATCGATGCACCCTTCTTCACCAACCCGCTCGTCGTCGAGGACATCGTCGTGGTCGGCGACGCGACCGGGATCTTGCACGCCCTCGACCTGGCAACCGGAGCGGTGCGCTGGACCGCCCAGCTCGACACATCGATCCGCGGCGGGGCGGCGTCGGACGGTGAGGCGATCTACGTGGTGGGCGAGGCCGGGGACGCCCGGGCGTTCGGTTTGGACGGCCGCGAGTTCTGGCAACAAGACCTGACCTTCGAGAACCACGAGTCCACGACACTCACCGCTCGGGTCTTCGCCACACCCACCGTGGTTGGCGACCTCGTGGTGATCTCGTACATCAGAGACACCGGGTATCCGGCGCCGGCAATGATCGCGCTCAACCGATTCGTGGGCAGTGTCGCCTGGGAGGCATCGGACCCCGACACCATCCGCGGCGAATGGGGGAATCTGCGCGGATCGCCTGCGGTCGCTGGTGATCTTCTCGTCCTGTCCGACCCGCTCTTCGAGGGACTGGTCGCCGTCGACGCCACCGACGGGACCGCACAGTGGGCGATCCCGGGTGGAGCCATCTGTATCGACCACTGGGCTTCGCCGGCGGTGGCCGGCAGCGCGGCCGTTGTTCCTCTCCACGGCGGCCTGTACGTGTTCGACATCGACAGTCGGGTGCTCGCCGACGGCGTCTTCCTCGGGGTCGAGGATCGGGAGGGCAGCTTTCCCTCCGGTCCTCCCTGCGCGACGGACACCCCGATCCTCGCCTCGCCGGCAATCGGCGATGGATTCATCGTGGTTGGGACAGAAGAAGGCGTTCTGTTCCGTGTCGACTGATGAGGCTCCGTCGCGAGGAGCCACGAGCGCGACAACGGCTGACGCCTCTGATCCCGTACCGGTGAGCGGATTGGCATGAGCAGGACATGGGCAAGGGACAGAAGGCGCTTGCGGGATCGGCTGTCACGCTGATCGCGCTTGCGGCCCCCACGAGGACTTCGCCAGGTTGAGCGAAGGTAATCCGCTTCGTGTCTACTACGGGAGCCCGCCCATGCCGGGCACCGACCCCCGACCCGATCGGAGGCGCCCGCACCGTCGCGTTCAACGAGGGAATCCTCGACTGCCCGCCGCCCGAGACGGCTCGGTGATCGGCTGACCACCCTCGCCACACGTCACCGCCGACCGGTATCGTCCGGTGGCCGTGAGCCACTCGACACCCCCCAGCGGCGAGGTCCGACTCGTCTACTGCCTCAGCATCGATCTGATCGAGTCCACGCTGCCCGGTCTGCGCATGACCCAGGGCGAGTTGGACCGGTTCAACCGCGCCTTGGTCGCACAGATCGAGCCGCACCTCGAGGCCCTCTCGTTCGACGACCTGTTGGTCAAGTTCACCGGCGACGGCTGGTTGCTCATGTCGCCGGAGGTGAAGGACGGCGACCGCCTCTGTGCCCTCGCCGTCATCATGCGGGAGCGCTTCGCCCCCGACATGCAGCAGCGCACCGCGCTCCCGGCCACCCGGATCCCAGGGCTGCGGATGGCGGTCTGCACGGGGCGGGACATCCGGGTCCAGGCTTTCCGTGGCGGCTTCGATTGGGTCGGCGACAGCGCCCGCCGGGCGACGAGAAGCGCCGAGTTCTGCTTTCCGAACGAGATCCTCATCGACGGGTCGGTCCAGGGCCTGGTGATGCGGGACTTCATGACCCAGCGCATCGATCCCGGCGCTCGCCCGGGACGGCGCCAGCGCAGACGACCGGAAGAGGATTTGCCGCTCTGGACCCTCGGCGAGCTACGCATCGAAGCCGCCGAGGACTGGGAGGCTGCCGCCGCCTACGTCTACGCGTTGAGCCAGCTGGGGCGCACCGACGAGGCCACGGAGGCGTCGCGACGCGCCGCCGACAGCCTCGGTGCCGGCGCCGTGGTGGTTCCGGGACCCGGCGACGGGCGCTCGATCCAGCGCTGGAACCGCCTCATCGCCAGCGCCCCGACCTACGACGTGCTGCTCGAGCTCATGGCCCGCCTCCTGGAGAGCCAGGCCCAGCCGAACGTGGACACGCTGAACGCCCTCGTCGACCGATCACCGACCTTCGACGAAGCCATGCGGTGGATCGCAAACCTCGAGCGATACGGGGTCAAGCCGGACGTCGTCACGTACAACACCCTGATCCGGCGCGCACCGGACTTCGAGACCGCGCTGCGGCACCTCGACATCATGGATGAGGTGGGCGTCGACCCCACCTCGGCCACGATGCGGACCATGGTCGACAAGGCCCCGACCTCGGCAGACGCCTTCCGGCTCCTGCACCTGTTCTCGGACCGCGGCGTCGCTCCGGACGTCGAGGTGTTCGGCCGAATGGTCGCCCGGGCCCCGACCCACGAGGCCGCCGTCGAGCTGTTCGAGGGAATGCGGGCCTGGTCGGTCGCCGCCGATGCCGCGGTGATGAACCGGCTCATCGCCGGGGCGCCGGACTACGAAAGTGCCGCAGAGTGGCTCGACGTGATGGATGAACGGCGTATCGCCCCAGACGTCAACACCTTCAACTCGCTGATCGCCCGCTCCCCCCGCTACGGGTCGGCACTGCGCTGGCTGGAGGTGATGACCGAGCGTGGGGTAGCCCCCGACGTCACGTCGTTCAACACCGTCATGGCCCATGCCCCGAGCCAGGAGGTAGCGGTGTCGCTGCTCCGCTCGATGGAGGCTGCCGACGTTGCGCCCACCAGCGAGACCTTCAAGACGCTCATCGCTCGCTCCCCCGACTACGCCACGGCGGTGGGGTGGCTCGCCGAGATGGGACGACGCGGCATCCGGCCCAACAACGAAGTGTTCCGTTCCTTGATCGCCCAAGCCGACGACTTCGAAACCGCCCAGGGCTGGCTCGACGAGATGCCATCCCACGACGTCGCCCCCAACACCGAGACCTTCCGAGAGCTGATGGCACGCGCTCCCGACTACACCACCGCACGCCAACTCCTCGACGTGATGCGGGCCAAGGGCATCGCACCAACCGGGGAGACCTTCAAGACGCTCGCCACCTTCGGACCCGACGTTGCCGATGCCGCTGAGCTGCTCGACCTGCTGCCCGAATCCGGCATCAGGCCGACGGCGGATCTCTTCACGCCGTTCATCCTCAAGGCGTCGAGCTACGGAGAGGCGCGTCGCTGGCTCGAGCGCATGGCCGAGGACGAGGTGGCGCCGAGAAGCGAGACCCTCACGGCGCTGATGCGGAGGGCCGACGCCTACGACGAGGCGGTCGCCGTGCTCGATGAGCTGTCACCCGAAGCACCGCCGAACGAGGGGAGCTACCGGGTCCTGGTCGAGCTGTCACCCGATTTCGCCACCGCTCGCGGCTGGGTCGAGACGATGGCGGATTCCGGACTGCGGCCCTCGGTGAGCCTGCTGCGCTCACTGCTGTCCCGGGATCAGATCGACTTGACCGGGGACGATCTGCTCCGCTGGTACCTCGGGCTCTCGTACCACCCGAGTGCGCCGATGCAGGCGGCCGTCGACTCCTACCGGGAGGCCGGCCGGATCGAGGATGCGCTGCGTCTGGCCCTCGACTACCCCCACCTCGAGGCGGCCCGGACCGTGTTCCGCTTCCATACCGCCGAAGCGCTCGAGTACCTCACCGCCGTCGTCGAGGACGATCCTGGCCACGCCAACGGACAGTACGCCCTCGGGCTGGCGCTGCTGGAGCTGGGCCGCATCAAGGAGGCGCTGATCCACCTCGAGCTGGCCAGGGAGGTTGCCCGCCCCGGCCCGCGGGTGACAGCGCTCGATGAGATCATCCGACACGCCAGGGACGAATCGATCTAGCGGTACGCGCGACGGAGGGCCGATCGCTCGGCCCTCCGCCCAGGACGGTCCCCACTGCCCTGCACCCCACCATGTCCGCATCTCCGACGCGGCGACCGAAACTCGGTCGCCATCGCTCCGCGCCGGACAGGTACGCTGCGAAGGAGTCATACCGGAGCTGGCTATGGCCGTGCAGGCAACCGATCAACGCTTTCGGCGGATCTTCGACACCAACTTCGACGCCGTCCACGCCTACTGCCTGCGGCGGCTCCCCCACGCCGAAGCTGCCGATGCCGTATCCGAGGTCTTCCTCGTGGCGTGGCGGCGGATCGACGAGGTCCCGCTGGGGGAGGATGCCCGGCTCTGGCTGTTCGGGGTGGCGCGTAACGTCGTCCGGAACCTGGGGCGGTCCTCCCGCCGCCGCTACCGGGCCATCGCGCGCCTCGGCGGGACCGCGGTGGCGCCGCCTGCCGATCCCGAGACCCAGGTCCTCGCCGCCGACGAGCACCGAGAGGTCATGGCCGCCTTCCACCGCCTCGACACCGGAGATCAGGAGATCCTGCGCCTCCGGCTGTGGGAAGAGCTGTCGGTCGCCGAAACCGCGGCCGTGCTCCAGATCGGTGAGAAGGCGGCATCGAAGCGCTACCAGCGGGCCCTCGCCCGGCTCGCCGGTGCCGCCGAACGAACGCCGGTTCCCAGGATGCGTCCCCACCTCAACCGGAAGGAGGTGAGCAGTGAGTGACTCGACCAACATCGAAGCGCGGTTCCGGATGGCCAACCCCATCCCGGACCCAGCGAATCCTCCGGTCAGCGTTGTCACGGCCGCTGCCGTCCTCCTCGATGTGGAGGAGAGGAGCGGGACCATGCAGACCAAGGAACCGATAACGACGCCGACGCGCACCCGGCGGCGCCGCAACGATCTGATCGTCGGAGCAGCGGCGTTTGTCGCCGTGCTGGTAGCCGGCATCGTGATCGTGTTGGTGACGGCGACCGGTGACGAGAGCACACCGGCCACAGAGCCGTCGACAACGGTGACCACGGCGGCGCCAACGACCACGCTGGCAGCACTTCCTGTGCCGACGCGCGAGGAGGTCGTTGCCGGGCTCGTCGCTGCGGTGAACGACGGTGACCTCGACGGCGCGATGGCCCGGATCTCCGAGGATGCCCGTTGCTTCGCACCGGCGATGCCAACGTGCGAGGACATCTTCGGGTTCTTCGTCGCCGGCGACGCCGAGATCGTGCTCACCGAGTGCAGCGTCATCACGGAGCCGTACCTGCAGTGCGAGGGTTACGTATACGGCAGCATGCAGGAGGCACTTGGCATCAGCCGGGAGCGGCTCGCCGGTTCGCCGCAGTTCGTACCGGCCTTCGAGGTCGAGGACGGACTGATCGTCCGGATCAACCTGACCGGCCCGTTCACCGGAGACGGACGAACGGACGAGCTGCTGTTCCTGTACCTCACCGACCTCGACGCGTCGTACATGAACGAGGACGGCATCGTCGTCATCGGCCCGGAGATGGCCGCCCAACTCCTCGAGGACGTGAAGGCCTTCGCCGAGCAGCAGGGCAGCTAAGCCCACCGACGGAAACGACGCGGTCCCCGGGCCTCGGCTCGGGGGCCGGTCGCGCGTACGATGGGTCCGGGAGGTGATGGTCGATGGACGTCGACGCCTATCTGGCGCGGATCGGGATCTCCGGAGACGTCGACCCCACCCTGGAGGACCTCGAGCGCCTCCAGCGCGCGCACCTGACCAGCGTCCCGTTCGAGAACCTCGACGTGTTCCACCGGCGCGGCGTCGAAACCGGGATCGAGTGGTCGGTGCCCAAGATCGTGACGCGGGGCCGCGGCGGCTGGTGTTTCGAACTCAACGGTTCCTTCGCCGCGCTGCTCGAAGCCCTGGGCTTCGCGGTCGAACGACTCGCCGCCACCGTGTTGCTCAATCCGGCGTCGACCGTCCCGACCCACCTCACACTGAAGGTGACCCTGGACGATCCCTACCTCGTCGATGTCGGCTTTGGTGATTCGTTCATCCGACCGCTGCCGCTCGGCGACGAAGGGCCCCACGACGGTGGAGTGGGTGAGTTCCGTTTCGCCTTCAACGGCGACACCACCACCCTGTTCGCCCTCGGTCCCGACGGTGCCGAGCCCCAGTACCGGTTCGATTCGGTACCGCGTGTGACAGAGGACTTCGACGAGCAGTCGATACGACTCCAGACCGAGCCCGGTCTGCAATGGACCGTGGCACCCTTCGCCACCCGGCTGCTCGACGGCGGCCCCGACCGCGTCACGCTGCTCAAGGATCGGATCAAGTTCCGCCGTAACGGCGAGTGGACCGAAGTCTCGGTCGACGCCGACGACTGGGAAGCCACGCTCGAGCAGTGGTTCGCCATCGTGCCCTGAACGCGGCAACGGTCACACGTGGTCGAGAACGCCGCGCAATGGGCCGGGCACCCGATCGAGGTCGAGTGCCTCCACCAAGAGACGCCCGTAACGGGCCTTGCGCCTGGCTCCGGCACCGAACCAGCGCCTGAGCTGATCCTCGGTGGGCCTTTCCCGCCACGCCGGCTGGTGCTGCAACGTTCTGAAGGCCTGCAGTTCGCCCTGACCCGCGATGATCTCCTCGACGCCGGCCGATCCGAGGGCGCGGATCAGTTCGTCTTCGAGGTCCCGGACACACACGTAGAAGCCGAGGGCCTCCATGTCGGAACGGGAGAGTTCCGAGCCGAGACCGGATCGCTCGAGACCGCGCCGGAAGTCCTCTGCCTCGCCCTCGTCACACAGACCGGCGATCGGACCGGTGAAGCCGCGGAGCTCGTGAAGGTACACGGCCAACGCCGAGGCACCCCCCATGGCGACGACGGAGACGCCCTCCTCTTCGAGGTTCCGCCCGGAGCGCGCCGCCAGCGCCTCGACGGCGTTTAGGTCGCTGACGCCCTCGACGAGCACGACGCCACGTGGACTGGTCATGCCAGGAGCCTATCCCGGGATCCAGACGCTCAGCCGGCGCCGGGCCCCGGTACGGCCACCGGAACCGTGGTCGACGGAATGGTGGTCGTCGACACCGGCATCGACTCGCCCTCCGCTCCGCCGATGGCGATGACCTGTCCGCCGGTAGTGGCGATGTAGACCACGCCATCGGTGACCGCCGGCGCCGCCGGGATCGCCACCCCTTCGTACCACTCCCAGACGACCGCCCCCGAGGTCATGTCGAGGGCATAGAGGTATCCGTCCTGACCGGCGGCGTAGACCAGTCCAGCGGCGACCGCCGGTGAGCTCCGCACCGATGGTGCCAGCAGCTCACCCTCGCGCACCGGCGCCGGACCCCAGATGCGGCGATTCTCGGGAACCCGTTTCGTATCGAACGCCGAGACACCGCTTGCCCCCGGTTGGCAGACGATCCCGTCGTGAACTGCGGGCTTGACCGTGAGGTTGTCCCCGACGAAGACGGCGTCGGTTCGCACACAGGACTCGGCATCGAGCAGGTGGACGAAGCCGTCACCGTTCGCCGCATAGACGACGCCCTCGCTCACGACGGGGGTGACGAAATCTCCCCCGCTCACCGTGTCACACTCGCCGGCGGTTCCGGTGGCCGTGTCGTAGCGCCACAGCTGCGAACCCGCCCCGAAGTACGCCATGCCTCCAGCCAGGGTGATGTCGGTGGTGATTGGCCCGTCGAGCGCCCCATCCTGCGGCCACTCGCCCAGCTCGCGCCCATCGAGATCGAGGATGTGGAGCTTCCCGTCTTCGCCTCCGACGTAGATACGGCGGTTGACGTCGTCGATGGCCGGGGAATTGCCCGTGCGGACCCGTGCCTTCCACATCATGAAGGCTCGGGCCAGCTCACCATAGAGATGGGCCATGCGAACGGCACTCAACCCCGCCGCGGTGCGTTCGGGCTCGGTCGAGATGAAGCCGCCGGGCGAGTCTCGCAGGAGGCCACGCTCGATCATCCGTTCGCCGACCGTGACCGCCTCATCCGGGGATGCATCGATCAAGGCCGCGGCGACCTCGGTTGGGATGGGGCGACCGGCGACCGCTGCCGCCTCGACCAGCTTCCGTTCGGGTGGTTCCAGATCGCGCAACGTCGTGGCGGAGTCGTCATGGTCCGTCGGTGACATCTCCCAATCTGTAGCAGAACGTCCTTACCGCTGACTTGCGGTGGGCTACTGCCTGGCCTGTTTCCAGGCGTTGACCTGGCGATGCACCGCCGCCGAGTCGAACCAGGCGTTCTCGTAGCTGATCAGCCCGTCGCGAATCTCGAAGACGTGGAGCAGCCTGATCTCGACAGGGGCACCGCCCCCCTGGATTCCCGCCCACTCTCCCTCGACGTGTCCGGTGAGGATCGACTCGTCGAGGACCTGGGTGCCATCGGCGGAGGAGAACCGACGCACCGAGGTGAGCGTCACGTCGGGGATGGCGTCGATGATCCCCCCGTACACGCGCCCCACCTCCTCCTTCCCCCGGAACGGGCTGTCGGGGTGGGTGATGTCGTCCCAGACGATGTCGTCGGTGTAGGTAGCGAGCGTCGCCTCGACGTCATGGGCGTTCTCCGCTGCGAAATGACGGTCGATGATGTCCATCCCGGAAACCCTACCGAGCGGCCATGTCCCGCGCCCCGGCCGGATCAGTCGCCGGGCATCAGGTCGTCGGCCTCGGTGACGAGCTCGGTGAGCGTATCGAGGTCACCGTGCACGGAGTCGGGCAGACCGGCGATGAACTCCGAGGGGTCGGTCGTCGTCTTCTCCATGGTGGCTTCCTCGCGACCTCCACCCCACCGAACACACATTCGCAAACCCGACCTAGTCATTTCGGGTCAGCCCGTTCGGGCTAATTGGCTAGTGGGCCTCCAGAAATCGGCCGCGATTCGTCGAAGAGACCATCAATGGGGAAGCGAGGGCGCGTGGCGCCACGCAAGGGGACGACATGGTCGTGATGGGTCGAAAGAACCAGGGCAGTCAGCGGTCCGGAAGGCGCGTGCGCATGTCCGCAGCCGTCACCGCCGCATTCGTGTTCGGTGCGTTGTTCACTGGTGGCGCCGTGTGGGCTGAAGGTGACGACACCATCCATGCTTGCGTCAACCCGGCGGGACAGCCGCGTTTCGTCGATTCGCCCGGCGACTGCAAGACGACCGAAGAGGCGATTGCATGGAACTCCTCCCAGGGCGCACGTGGGCCTGCAGGGCCGGAGGGACCGATGGGACCGGAGGGGCCGGAGGGACCCATGGGGCCGGAAGGACCGATGGGGCCGCAGGGCCTGGCCGGTGACGATGGCGCCGACGGTTCGGACGGTGCGATGGGACCCGCAGGGCCGCAGGGCGACCAAGGTCCCGAAGGACCGATGGGGCCGGAGGGACCAGAGGGACCCGAAGGGGCCCAGGGCCCGCAAGGACCGGCCGGTCCAGAGGGCAGTCCCGGCGTCCTCGGGTTCTACGTTGTCTGGGAGTCTGGATCGGCGAGCGCCGGCGTGAACGGCACCCAGAGCGCCGTCTGCGAATCGGGGGACGTGGTGACCGGCGGCGGGTTCAACGGACTGGCGGCTGACTCGATCGTTCGGAACAACAACCCGACGACGGTCTCACAAGTCACCGATCGGTGGACGGTCACGATCCGGGCCGGTGCAACCAACGACGGCTTCTCGGTCTACGCCATCTGTGCCGATCTCGGGTAGGCCCACCCGTCCGAACGCCACCGAAAGCGGCTCGTAAGGGCTCTCTGGCAACCTGTCTCAATGGGACAACCGGTGCGGGGAGCGCGGGTGCAGAACGCGCGGCGGGGACTCGTCGGTAGAGTCGAAGCCAGCGTGGACCTTCGTCTGTTGGGCCCCTTCGAGGTTGTGGACGGCGCCGGGGCGATACTCGAGATCCCGGGCGCCCGCCCGCGGGCATTGCTCGCCCTCCTCGCCCTGCACGCCCCCGACAGCGTGGCCACCGACCGCATCCTCGAGGAGCTCTGGGGTCACGAGGACGTCAAGAACCCAGATGCGGCCCTTCACGTCGCCGTGTCCCGCCTCAGGGGTGTGCTCGGCGAGGGCGTCGTCGAGACCGTTCCCGGGGGCTACCGCCTCGACATCCCGGCCGACCACTCCGACGCCGCTCGGTTCCGGCGGCATGCCCAACGGGGCCGCCAGTTCTACACCCTCGGCCACCCGGGCAAGGCCGCGGAGGGCTTCCGCCAGGCGCTGGCCCAATGGCGCGGTGAACCCCTCGCCGACCTGCGCAAGTTCGAGTTCGCCGAACAGGCCGCCCGCCAGCTCGAGGAAGAGCGACTGACCACCGTCGAGGCTCTGATGGATGCCGAGCTCGCCGCCGGCGAGCACGAACTCGTCATCGGCGAGCTCAGCGGCCTGGTCGAGGCCTTCCCGCTGCGCGAACGACTGTGGGGCCAGCTCATGCTCGCCCTGTACCGGTCGGGTCGCCAGGCCGAGGCACTGCGCACCTTCACCCGGGTCAGGCAGATCCTGGACGAGGAACTCGGTATCGAGCCGTCCCGCGAGCTCACCGACCTCGAGGAGCGGATCCTCCTCCACGACCCCACGCTCGACGAGCGGCTCGAGGCCGCCGAGGAAGAGTGGGCGATGGAGCCCGAGCTGCTCAGCTTCGCAGCGGGTGAGCTCATCGTCACCGAGGGTGCGCCGGCCAACACCGTCTACTGGATCGAGGACGGTCAGGTCGAGGTCGTGCGACAGGACCCAGAAGGCGAGCACGTCCTCACCACCCTCGGTCCCGGCCGGTATTTCGGCGAGCTGGCGTCGCTGCTCGCCACCGCACGCACCGCCTCGGTGCGGGCTGCCACCCCGGTGACGGTTTCCCTCCACAGCGTCGACAGCTTCCGCTCCCGGCTCGGAGCAGAGCGCGCCCGCGAGGTGGCAGAGCCGGCATCGTCGGAGATCGTGCGCGACCTGATCGATCGTGCCCAGTACCTCCAGGCCTACGACCTCGCGGCCCGGCTCATCGAGTCCGGCAGCGCCGACCCCGAGATTCGCCACCTCGCGGTTCTCGCGCTGGCACGATCAGGAGCCACCATCCAGGCGCGGCGCCGGTTCGAGCAGTATGGCCTGGCGTCGATCGACCCCAACTCGGTGCCGCCGCGCCTCGCCGAGGACATCGCGGCCCTGGCCGCCCGTCTCGACAAGGACATGGCGTTTGCCAGCGCAGGTACGGATCGGCAGGGGTGGGCGCAGCGGTCCGCCGCTCGCTACCAGGCGGCGTTCGAGCGCCAGCACGGCTCCTACCCCGCGGTGAACGCCGCCACCATGTGGCTGGTTGCCGGAGACCGCGAGAAGGCGCACCGGGCCGCACAGGCCGCCCTCGACGAGCTGGGAGATGCGGACAAGCTCAGCAGCCAGGATCGGTACTGGCACGCCGCCACCGAGGCGGAAGCCGCCTTGGTGCTCGGAGAGACCGCCCGCGCCACCGAGGCCATCGCCAGGGCGGCCAGGGTTTCCGAGGGCCGTCACGCCCAGCGGGCGATCACCCGCCACCAGCTCGGGATCGTCTGTGAGCTCCTCGACATCGATCCGGCGATCAGCGAGCCGATCGCCAACCCGGCCGTCGTCCACTTCTGCGGCCACCGAATCCTCCCGGAGGGAAGCAGCGGGCGGTTCTCGCCCGAGGAGGAGCCCGCCGTCGCCAAGGAGCTCAAGGAGACCTTCGACCGACTCGGAGTCGGATTCGGCTACGGATCGCTGGCGGCCGGGGCGGACATCCTGGCCGCAGAGGCGCTGCTCGAACGCGGGGCCGAACTCCACGTCGTGCTGCCGTTTCCGCGCGACGAGTTCATCCGCACATCCGTGGCTCCTGCCGGGCGCCAGTGGGTCGAGCGCTTCGAGCGAGCTCTTGCCGAGGCCGACCGGGTGGTGACCGCGGTCAACAGCGAATACATGGACGACCCCGTCCTGTTCGACTTCTGCTCCCAGATCGCCATGGGCAACACGCTGATGCGTGCCCGCTTTCTCGAGACGGAGGCCCACCAGGTGGCGGTATGGGACGGGATCCCGACCGGAGGATCGGCGGGGACCGCAGTCGACATCGCCCACTGGCAGGCAACCGGGCGTCCCTCGACGGTGATCCCGGTCGGCACCGACGTCGAGCCCAATGGGCCCCCGCCGGCCAAGCCGCTTCGCCGCATTCGCGGGATCGTCTTCGCCGACTTCGCCGGATCCTCCCGGTTGTCGGATGCCCAGCTGGTCGTCTTCCAGGATCTCGTCATGGGAGGACTCGCCGCTGCCATGGAGCCGTTCCAGCCCCAGCTCCTCTCGGGGCGGACCTGGGGCGACGGCCTCTACCTGGTCTTCGACGATGTAGCCTCGGCTGCCGAGTGCGCTCTGGCGCTGCAGGAGACGATCGGGGCCTTCGATTTCGCAGGGATGGGACTCCACGGTCTGGGCGGGATACGCATCGCCGCCCATGCCACGCCCGTGTTCGACGGGTGGGATCCGATCGCCGGCTCCCGGCTCTTCTACGGCTCCGGTGTCACCCAGACCGCCCGGATCGAGCCGAGGACCCCGGAGGGCGAGATCTACACCACCCAGCCCTTCGCCGCCCTCGCCACGCTGCGGAGCGACCGTAGCTTCGACACTCAGTATGTCGGGACGATGCCGACCGCCAAGGACTACGGCGAGTTCCCCCTGTTCGCCCTGCGGCGGAGGACGTAGCCCGGCTTTCCTTCAGACCCGGAGTCCGGTGGAATAGGGGCGATGGCAACGGTTGAGACCCAGTCTGAGGCGGTTCCGCCCAGGGGGTCGGTCTATGACGGGTTCATCTCCTACTCCCACGCCGCCGACGAGCTGCTGGCGCCCCGCCTCCAGGCTGGGCTGCAACGCTTCGCCAAGCCCTGGTGGAAGCGCCGGGCGCTGCGCATCTTCCGCGATGAAGCCGCGCTGGCGGCGAATCCGCATCTGTGGGGTTCGATCATCGAAGCGATGGGGGACTCGGATTGGCTGGTGCTGCTGCTCTCCCCCAAGGCCGCCGCGTCGGAGTGGGTGAACCGGGAGGTCGAGTGGTGGCTGGAGCACCAGAACCCTGGTCGGATCATCCCGGTCGTCACCGACGGTGAGTTCGCCTGGGGTGACCGCGATCTCGACGGTGACGCTGTCCCGCCTGCGTTACGGGGCACCTTCTCCGATGAGCCCCGATGGGTGGATCTCCGCTTTGCCCGCACCGAAGAGCAGGTCGACCTGAAGAACCCTCAGTTCAGCGCCGCCGTCGCCGACATCGCCTCGGCGATCCGTGGGATCCCCAAGGACGAGCTGGCCTCGGAAGAGGTCCGACAACACCGCAGGACGGTACGTACCGCCTGGGCCGCCGCGATTGCCTTGTTGGCGCTCGTCGTTGTCGCCGGTGCCGCAGCCGTCTACGCCAACGGCCAACGGATCACCGCCGAGGCCAACGAGGCCGAGGCCAACGCCCAGCGTGAGATCGCCGAGCAGCAGACTGCGGCGGCAGAGCAGCAGAGGGCACGGGCCGAGCAGTTGGCGCGAGAGGCTCGAGCCGATGCCCTCGCTGCAACGTCGATTGCCCAACTCGACGTCGACCCCGAGCTCTCGCTGCTGCTGGCGCTCGAGTCACTCGCACTGGACGGGCAAACCGGGGGTCTGAACGCGATTCAGAACGCGCTACAGGCGCATCGCGCGGTGTTCGAGGTCGCCGCGCCGCCGAGTGGCGTTCCGCTCGGTTCGGGTGCGACCGGCGGCCTCAGTCCCGACGGTGAGGTGATCGTGGTCGCCGGACACGGGCCCACCGTCGAAGCATGGGAGGTGGGCGGGACGGTACCGCTGTGGACGTGGGACACGCCGCTGGAGTCGTCGGTCGTCCTTTCCCCTCGATTCACCACCGACGGAGGGTCGGTACTGGTCGTCGCGACACCCGCCGCGGCGTACGACCCGTTCCGAGACGTCAACGAATACGACGACGTCATGGGTGAGGACACCATCGATCGACTCTTCGTGCTCGACGCGGCCTCGGGCGAGGAACTGCGATCGATCGACATCCCCGCGTGTCCATGGATGATGGGTACGGTGCCAATGCCACCACACGTCGACCTCAGCCTTCCGATTCCGTGGGCCGTCTGCAGCGAGAGCCCCCAGCGGGCTCGAGTTGGCCTGCTCGACCCCGACGATGGATCGTTCGTTGAGATCGCCACGGTGGTCGCGGACGGCAGCGGCGTCCCGACCATCGACGCAAAGGCGCGCTATTTCGCCTACGCATCCGGGGGCCCCGGCCGGGTGATCGACCTTTCCACCGGCGAACGCGTTCACGATTACCAATCCGGGCTGTCGACGCTTTCCGCCGACGGCGGCGCCGTCCTCACCGGTGACGGACTGTCGGACCTCGAGAGTGGCGCACAATTGTGGGAGCTCGACGAATACATGATGCGAGGCTGGTTCGGCGGCGACGGCGAGCTGGTCTATACGACGAGCTTCGGTGGAGGAGCATCTGTTCTGGACGCCCGCACCGGTGAGACGCTGCTCGTGCTGGTCGGCCAGGAGGGGGGGCTCTGGGAGACCGCCATGGCCGTGAACGGGCGTCGCCTTGCGACGTTCTCGAGAGCCGGTTCAGCTCGCGTTTGGGACCTGTCGCCGGTCCTCTCCCACGGACCCGTCTACGCCACGAGTGTTCAACTCCGGTCGCATCCACCACGCGGCTCGAGCGTCGCCGGCGGGCATGCTGCGGTCTGGGTCGGGGAAGCGGCGCCTACCGAGCTTCCATGGCGGATCTCGATCTTCGACCTCGCAACGGGAGAGACGGTTCGCAGCGTGGAAGGTGGCGCACCGGCGCTCTCCCCGGATGGCGAGCTCCTCGCCTACCGATCCGCGCAGCGTGAGGGCAATGCAGTGCGTGTCGGTCCGATCCGCATCGTGGAGGTGGGATCGGGCGAGCTCGTGCTCGAGATCGGCGTCGGCTGTGAGCAGATCCTCACGCCCGATGACGTGGTCCTGACGGCCGACTGCGAGCTGCCAAACGGAAGTCTGCAGTGGGAGCTGGAGTTCTCTCCCGATGGCACGCTGCTCGCCATGGTCGATGGCCATGATCTCTCGACCATCTGGGACGTTTCCAGCGGAGAGCTGGTGTTCGAGCAAGACTTCCCGGCGGGAATCCCGACCTCGATCGCCTTCACCAAGGACCAGCGGCAGGTTGTCATCACCGACGCCTTCGAGCGCGTCAGGGCCTACAACCTCGAGTCCGCAGCACTCCAGGGCTCGGTAGCGTCGGAGGATGCGACGGGCTTCCTCGACGCCGGCTTCGCCCCGGACGGCTCCCTCCTCTACGTCTCGACGAGCGGCGGCGACATCGTCGTCATCGATCCACTCACCTGGGCCACGATCGAGACGTTCAACGCCCATCGGGGATCCGCCGTCGACCTCGCCGTCAACCAGTCGGGCTCACGGCTCGCCTCGACAGGGGCTGACGGCTACGTGCGGCTCTGGGATGCAGGCGACCGGTCCCTCATCACCGAGATCGAGTTCGGCGTCGACGAGATCACCAATGTCGAGTTCATCGACGACACGCACCTCCTCGTCACCCCTGGGGTCGGAACGGAGGCGGTCGTCATCACCCTCGATCCCGACGAGCTCGTTGCGGTCGCCCGCTCCCGCCTCACCCGCAGCTTCACGGCCGAGGAGTGCGACCGGTTCGGCATCGATCCGTGTCCGTCCCTCGTGGAGATCAAGGGCGGCTGAGACGAGGAAGGGTCCTGCCCGCACCGGCAGGCAGGACCCTTGGAAGAAGGCTTCGTGTCAGTCGGTCCCGACCACGTTGAACGCCTCGTCGAGCTGAACGTCGATCTGCCTGCCGTCGTCGAGCGTCACCTCGACCTCGTAGTAGCTCTCCTCGTCCTCGATCTCGGTCTCGGTCACGCGACCTTCGCCGAGGTAGTCGAGGGCAGCTTGCGAGGCCCTTTCCAGGTCGGGCCCTGTGATCGGTACATCCGGACCCTCGGCGGCGTCTTCTGAGGAGTCATCGGCTCCTTCGTCCTCGACGACCACCGCCGGAGCAGGGCCGTCGTCGCTCGCCACCGCGGCCACGGCCACGGTTCCGCCGATCAGCACGGCGAGAGCCAGGGCCATCAGCAATATGAGCCACCTGCGCTTCATCGTTCGCCTCCTTTGCTCAGCCTGGGTTCATCGTGACAGGGATGTGCTGACGCCAGGCTGACCGCGCTTCTGAATCGTTCAGCGTGGCGTCAGCGGCAAGCTGAGCTCGAAGGTCGCTCCGGTTTCGCCGTCGCGGACGAGTCGGAGCCTGCCGTTGTGGCGCTCGATGATGTCTCTTGCGATCGCCAGACCGAGCCCCGTTCCGCCCGTATCCGCAGCCCGAGCTTCGTCCGGTCGGGCGAACCGCTCGAAGATGAGTTCGGCGTCCTCGGCGGCAACCCCGGGCCCGTCGTCGCTGACGATCAGTACCGCCGTGGCATCGTTCTCGCTGAGGCTGACGGCAACGGTCGAGGACGCGTATCGCTCGGCGTTGTCGAGCAGGTTTCGCACCGCCCGGGCCAATTGACCGGCGTCGCCGACCACGTGGGCCCCCGATAGCCGCGAGTAGTCGACATCGACGCGCTGGCGCGACTCGAGCCGCCGCACCTCTCTGACCACCACGTCATCGAGGTCGAGGGCGCGGGCGTCGATCTCGAGGCGGCCCTCATCGGCCCTGGCGAGGTAGAGGAGATCCTCCACCATCCGCTGCATGTCGACCACGTCCTCGAGCAGGCTCTCGCGCACCGCCTGCTCGTCGTCACCGTGGGCGAGCGCGACCTCGAGCCTCGACCGCATCCGCGTCAGCGGACTGCGCAGGTCGTGGGAAGCATCGGACACGAACTGTTGCTGGCGCTCGACCGAGTGCTGCAGCCGGGCCAGCATCTCGTTCATCGTCCGGGCCAGCCGGTCGACCTCGTCTCCGGATCCGGGCTCGGGAACGCGCCGGTGCAAGTCGATCGATTCGATCTCTGCGACCTCAGCGCGGATGTCCTCGACCGGCCGGAGGGTTCTCCCCACCAACCACCAGACGAGGAGGCCCAGTGCCACGGCAACGGCAGGAACGGTCACGACGAGGGCGCTCGTCAGCGCCTCGGTGCTCTCACCGACCTGCTCGTACGTCGTTCCAACGTGAAGCACGCCGAGTCCGCTGATCGGTCGGCTCAGGACGCGAAACAGGTCATCGTCGACGTCGGGCACCGTTGTGGTCTGCAGGGTGTCACCGGTGGAGTTGCCGTCCAGCGTCAGCGGCTCGACACCGGCGAGGTTCGGCGTGGCGACGACCACCGTCCCGTCGGTGGCGACGAGCTGGGCGAACCCCTCTCGGATCGTGGGGTTCAGCTGTTCGGGAACGGCCCCCGAGGTGACGAGGACGGTGATCTCGTCGGCGCGTTCGGTCAGCGCGTCGTCGATTCCGTTGATCAGCGTCTGTCGCTGCAGCACGACCAGCGCCACGCCGCTCACGACGAGTACCGCGACGACGGCGAGCACCGCGACGGCGGTGATGCGGAACCGAATGCTGCGGCGCACGGCTCAGCCTCCGTCGGCGGCGAGCCGGTACCCGGCCCCGCGCACGGTCTCGATGGCATTGCGCCCGAAGGGTTCGTCGATGCGGGTGCGCAGCCGCCGGATGTACACCTCGACGATGTTCGGGTCGCCCTCGAAGCCGAACTCCCAGACCCCGTCGAGGATCTCGCCCTTCGAGAGCACCTGGCCGGAGCGGCGCATGAGGAATTCCAGCACGTCGAACTGGCGTGAGGTGAGGTCGATCTCGACGTCGCCCCGCCAGGCCCGACGCTGGCCGGGGTCGATGCGGAGATCCCCTGCCTCGACCGGCGCCGGCTCCCGTCCCGAGGCGCGTCGATGGAGCGCCCGAATCCGCGCCACCAGCACGACGAAGGAGAAGGGCTTGGTCAGGTAGTCGTCGGCACCGGTGTCGAGAGCCTCCGCCTCGTCGAACTCGCCCTCCTTGGCGGTGAGCATGAGGATCGGAGTCCAGTCGCCCCCCTCGCGGAGGTCGGAGCACACCAGGTAGCCGTTGCGCCCGGGGAGCATGATGTCGAGCACGATGACGTCGTAGCTCGACTCCCGTGCGAGCCACAGGCCGTCGGGACCATCGAAGGCCACATCGACCGTCATGCCCTCGGCCTCGAGGCCGCGCTTGACCGAGGTGGCGATCCTCTTGTCATCCTCGATCAGCAGGACCTTCACCCGGTCATTGTGTCAGGCGACGCTGACTGTCGGCTGACTAGCTGCTGACCCTGTTCTTGCGTAACCACAGCCCGTATACGGGCTGTGGTTACGCAAGAACGGAAAGGATCAGCTCCCAGAGTCGGTCGACGTGCTCGGCGGTGGTGTAGGTCTGGCCGACCGACACCCGGACGAAGCGCCGATCGTCCACCGCCGACGGCGAGACGTGGGCCCATCCCGATTCGTTGATCGCGGTGGCAATGGCGTCGGTGGCCTCGTCGCCGGCGACGTGGCGGAAGGAGACCAGGCCGAAGGGTGTCGGGGCGATCAGCTCCAGCGCCGGATGCTCGTGGACCCTCGCCGCCAGGTCGACGGCGAGGTGGTGGTGTCGGCGGACGTGGTGGCGGATCCCCTCCGCCCCGTAGCTGCGGAGCACGAACCAGAGCTTCAGTGCCCGGAACCGCCTCCCCAACGGCACGTGCCAGTCCCGGTAGTTGATGACCTGGCCCGAATCCGTGGCCTCGTCACGGAGGTACGGCGGCAGGATGTTGGTGGTGTCGAGCAGCGGCCGGCGGTCGGCCACGTAGAAGAGGTTGCAGTCGAAGTTGGTGAACATCCACTTGTGCGGGTTGACGGTGTAGGAGTCGACGAACTCGAGACCCTCCTGGTGGTGGCGGAACTCGGGGCAGATCATCGCGGTGCCGGCGTAGGCGGCATCGACGTGGTGCCACATCCCGTGCTGACGGGCGATCGCCCCGATCTCGCGCACCGGATCGATCGCCGTGGTCCCCGTGGTGCCGATGTTGGAGACCACGGCCGCGGGGACGAGCCCCTCGATGAGGTCGTTGGCGATGGCCAGACGCAGCTCGTTGGGGTCGAGGGCGTAGAGACCGTCGTGCCCGATCAGCCGGATGTGCTCGAACCCGGCGATCTTGGCCCCCTTCTCGATCGAGGAGTTCGACTGGTCGGAGGCGTAGACGACCTTGGTCTCGGCGGGCCCGTCCGCCTGGTCGCGGGCGATGACGAAGGCGAGATGGGTCGAGTCCGAGGCGCTCATCTGGATGACGCCGCCGCCGGGCCCTGTGGTCTTCCACTCGGCCGGCAGCCCGAGCAGGTCGACCATCCAGTCGACCACGACCGTCTCGAGCTCGGTCGCCGCCGGGCTCGTCGCCCAGTTCATGCCCTGCACACCGAGACCGGCCGACACCAGCTCGCCGAGGATCGAGGGCGGCGAGCTGTTGGCGGGGAAGAACCCGAACCATCCCGGAGATTGCCAGTGGGTGAGGCCCCCGACGATGATCGCGTCGAGGTCGCGGATCACGTCCTCGAACGGTTCCGGCTGCTCCGGTGCGGACTCCGGCAGGAGGGCGCGGATCTCCCCGGGCTTCACCTCCGAGGTGATCGGGCGCTCGCCGATGGTTTCGAGATAGTCGGCGATCCAGTCGATGAGCTCGTGCCCGTAGCGGCGGAACTCGTCGAACGGCATGTGGTAGGAGTCGCTCATCGCAGGTACTGCAGCAGGTCGCGCACCATGAAGGCGGTCGCCCCCCACAGCACCCCTTCTTCGAACTCGAAGAACCACATCTCGAATCCTTGCCAGTCCTGGCTCTCCCACCGGGCGTCGTCGAGGAGGTCGTCGAGGCGGGGTTCGATGATCGCCTCGACCTCGGCCGGATCGGGGACCAGCTCATCGGGGCGCTCGATCTTCGCCACGACGGGGACGATGACGCGGTCGGGATCCCGTGTCGTCAGCGGCTTCAACGCACCGAAAACCTCCACGACGCTGTCTGCCGGCAGACGGATCTCCTCCCAGGCCTCGCGCTTCGCCGTCGTGACCGGATCCTCACCGTCCTCGATGCCGCCCCCGGGAAACACCACATCGCCCGGGTGGGTCCGCATGTGCTCGGGACGAACGGTGAAGATGACCCGCGTCGTCCCTTCTCCGTCCTCGTAGATGGGGACGAGGACGGCATAGCGGGCGTCCGGTGGCGGATCCACCGGTGGCAGCGCGGAAAGGGCCTCCCAGACGTCCATCCCCGGAGCATAAGGGGATAGGCTTCCCCCAATGGCGCGTCACCTCGATTCCCGCCCGCGGACCACACCCCGGTTCGCGTTGCGCCCCTTCCGCCGCCGCGACACGACCGCTCTGCACGAAGCGATCGTCGCCTCACAGCAGGACCTCCAGCAGTGGCTTCCCTGGGCGACCTCCTACGACCGCTCGGTGGCCCAGCGCTTCATCCGTGACTCGTCCTCGGCGTGGGCCGAGGGCAAGGCCTTCGACTTCGCCGTCCGCTCCAAGGACGAGCCGGGGCGCCACATCGGCAACGTATCGGTGTGGTGGACCTCGCGCCAGAACGGCATCGGCGAGATCGGCTACTGGATCCGGTCGGACATGACCGGCAAGGGCGTCGGCACCGAGGTGACCGCCAGGGCCGTCCAGATCGGGTTCGAGGAGCTCGGATGTCACAAGCTCGTGCTGCGCATCGCCGTCGGGAACATCCCGTCGGAGCGCATTGCCCAGCGGCTCGGATTCACCTACGAGGGGATCCTGCGCGACGAGGTCAAGATCGGCAACGAGTGGGTCGACCACACCGCCTGGAGCTTGCTCAACGAGGAATGGGACGACGTGTCGGGCAAGCTCCGCGGCGAGGGGGTGCTGGCGTAGGAGCCACAAGCTGCAAGCGGCAAGCCGACGCACGAGAGCGGCCCCGAAGGGCCGCTCTCTGCTTGTCGCTTGCGACTTGGAGCTTGGAGCTTCCTTAGAAGTCCATGTCTCCCATGCCGTGACCACCACCGGGGATGGCCGGCTCCCTCTCGGGCTCCTCGGCAACGAGTGCCTCGGTGGTGATCAGCAGAGCTGCCACCGACGCCGCGTTCTGCAGCGTGGAACGGGTCACCTTGGCGGGATCGATGACGCCGGCCTTGATGAGGTCGGTGTATTCGCCCGTCGAGGCGTCGAACCCGACGTTGCCCTCGGTGTCGGTGCGTACCTTGTCGACAACGACGCCGCCTTCATAGCCGGCGTTGACCGCGATCTGACGCATCGGAGCCTCGAGGGCACGACGGACCAGGTCGCGCCCGGCCTTGACGTCGTCGGTCCCACCGCGGAGCTTCTCCACAGCGTCGACGGAGCGGAGCAGCGCCACGCCGCCGCCGGGGACGATGCCCTCTTCGACTGCGGCCCTGGTCGCCTGGATGGCGTCCTCGATGCGGTGCTTCTTCTCCTTGAGCTCGACCTCGGTCGCCGCACCGACCTTGATGACGGCAACGCCGCCGGCCAGCTTGGCGAGACGCTCCTGGAGCTTCTCACGATCCCAGTCCGAGTCGGT
>CAZCBO010000004.1:16104-37260 GCA_964496825.1 uncultured Acidimicrobiaceae bacterium | reverse complement strand
ATGTTGTCGTAGATCGACTTGGGGAACGGGTTCGGCTTCTGGAACACCATGCCGATGTGGCGGCGGACCTCGACCGGATCCACGTCCTTGCCGTAGAGATCGACGCCGTGATACTCGATGCGGCCCTCCACCCTCGCCGTCTCGATCAGGTCGTTCATTCGGTTGAAGCAGCGCAGCACGGTGGACTTCCCACACCCGGAAGGTCCGATCAGGGCGGTGATCTCGTGCTGCCGAATCGGCATCGTCACGTCCTTCACCGCGTGGAAGTCGCCGTAGAAGACGTTGAGATCGTTCACGTCGATGATCACCGGGTTGTCGTCGTCGGCGCCAGCAGACTCTGGACGGATCCCGGTTTCGAGGGTGAGGTCTCGGGCCCGCCCCACCTCTTCCTCATGTCGCCGGATCTGTTCGTAGGTGGAAGCGACCTCTTCGGCCTCGGTTCCTGTGGTATTGCTCATCTCGTTCACCATCGTCGCTCGAACTTGTTCCTCAGGAAGATCGCCGTCGCGTTCAGGACAAACAGTACGACCAGCAGGACGATGATCGCCGCTGGGGCCAGGGTATCGGCGAAGGCCGGGTCGGTCTGGCGACTCCACGAGAAGACCACTACCGGCATCGCGGTGTAGGGACCGGTGATCCGGTCGTACATCGACGCGCTCTCGGCTGCGCCGAAGTAGCCGGTGGCAACCCCGATCACGAGCAGTGGCGCAGTCTCGCCGATCGCTCGTGCCAGGGTGAGGACGGTTCCGGTGAGGATGCCGGGAAGGGCCGATGGGATGACGTGGCTTCGTGTTACCTCCCACCGGGTGGCGCCGACGCCGTAGCCCGCCGCCCGAATCGACTGGGGAACGGCGCGCAGGGCCTCGGCTGATGTGATGATCACGATCGGCAGGACGAGGGCGGCCATGGTGATACCCGCGGCGATCACGTTCTTGCCTCCGGTCGACCCCCCGAGCCCGATGCCGTTGACCACGACGACGAAGATCGCGAGCCCGAGCAATCCGAACACAATCGAGGGGACTCCGGCGAGGTTCCGGACCGTGGTATCGATCCAGCGCGTCAGCGCGTTATCCGGGGCGTATTCCTCGAGGTAGACCGCGGCGCCGATGCCGATGGGAATGGCCAGCGCCACGACGATGAGGGCGATGATGACCGAACCGACGATGCCGGTCCAGACCCCGGCCGTCTCGGGATTCAAGGACAGGCCCGATGTGATGAAGTCGAGGCCCCGATCACGGAAGGTCGGCCATGCACTGATGAATAGGTCGCCGATGAGGACGACGAGAATCACGAGTGAGGTGAGCAGCATGACGATCAGGAAGACCTTGAAGATCGTGGCGCCCAGGCCGGGACCCTTTCCGGAGAGCCGGATCTCCACTGCCTCCCGGGTCGCCAGCTGGGTCGCCGTCGGGGTCCTCGTCGAAGCCATCAATACCGCTCCCTGAATCGCCTGACCACGCGGCTACTGGCCCAGTTCAATGCCAGGGTGAGGAGGAAGAGCAGGAGCCCGACGAAGAACAAGCTCTGGAAGGCGAGGCCCGCTCCTGCGACCTGGTCGGTGCCGATGGCGAGGGCGGCAATGGCCGCCGTCATGGTCTGGCCCGGATCGAGGGGATTGACGGTGAAGAGCGCACCACCGACGGCCCCGGCGGCCATGAAGACGATCATGGTTTCACCGATCGCGCGCGAGAACGCCAAGATCACCGACGCCGTGATCCCGGACAACGCCCCCGGAATCACGACCCGGATCGTCGTGCTCTTCTGGTTGGCGCCGAGCCCGTAGGAGGCAGCCCGGAGATCCTGCGGAACGGCCCTGAGCGCATCCTCCGAAACTGAGGCGACGAGGGGAACGATGAGCACTCCGACGGCGATTCCTGCGGCCATCATGCTGAATACTCCCGCACTGTCCCAGACTCGCTGCACGATCTGCGGGCTGATGAACGTGAGCGCCCAGAAGCCGAGCACCACCGAAGGGATGCCGGCCAGGATCTCCAGGATGGGCTTCAGGGTCCTGCGAGCCCTGGAAGATGCGTATTCGGAGAGGTAGACGGCCGCACCGAGCCCGAGCGGAAGGGCGACGATGATCGCGATCACAGAAATGATGAAGGTGCCGGCCACGATGGTGCGCAGGTCATAGAGGCCGCGTCGCGGGAACCAGCCGACCTCCCAGAGCGCGCTCAGGTTGCCCTCATCGATGAGGCCGCGGAGGAACGCCCAGGCTTCGTCGACGAGCGACAGGATGATGGCGATGCTGATGACGATGGAGATGAGCCCGGCGAGGAGGAAGAGCAGATGCCAGAAACGCTCTCGCCGATGGCGCTTCGCGCTGCCGGTCAGGTCGACAGCGGGCCTGCTCGCCGTCGTCGTCATCCGTGTCCTTTCTGCAGCCGTCGAGAGGCTACTAGCGGGTCGAGGGCCCGAGACCAGGGTGTTGGAGGAGTCGCTCCTGGTCTCGGACCCTTCTGGCATCGCTTCGCCAGTGGCCTCAGCCGCTGAACGTTCGCCCGGTGACCCTGTTGTTCCAGTTGTCTCTCGTCGGCTGGTAATCCGTCAGTGACACATAGTTGGCGTTCGCGACCTCCGCGAGACCTGCGTCGGACAGGTAGTAGTCCACGAACGGTGCCAGTGCCGGGTTCTCGTCCAGCTCGGTGGCATTGACGTAGAAGTACAACGGCCGGGCGATGGGGTAGCTGCCGTCGGCAATCGACTCCTCCGTCGGTGCCACACAGCCGTCGCCGCCATCGATCTCGAGCGCATTGACGGTGTCCATGTTGTGTGCGAAGAAGGCGAAGCCCACCCAGCCCAGGGAGTACTGCGAGCCGGCGATGCCTTCGATGATGACGTTGTCGTTTGCCGATGCGGTGTAGTCGGGCCGGGTGACCGGCTCCTGCCCTCGTTCGTCGGCGATGTCCTCGAGCGCGATCTCGATGAACGAGTCGTACGTGCCCGACTCCTCGCCCGGCGCGGTGACCGTCAGGTCCTGATCGACGTAGACGTCGGCTCCGGACGTACCCCCGACCTCCGCAGCGAGGGCGCCGGCGTCTGCCCACTTCGTGAACCCGGTCGACTCCGGCCCAAGCAGCGAGTACAGGTCACCGAAGGTCAGGCACGAATGGAGGTCGTTCTCCGTCGAAGTCAGCACCGAGATGCCATCGATGGCGACATAGAGCTCGATCCACTCGATGCCGGCTGCTGCGCAGGTCTCGGCTTCCTCGTCCTTGATGGCTCGCGACGCATCGGAGATGTCGGTCTCGCCGGCGCAGAACTTCGCAAAGCCGTCACCGGTGCCCGGTCCTTCGACGGAAACCGCCACGTTTGGGTTTGCGTTCTGGAACGCCTCACCGACGCGAGCGGTGATCGGCTCGACGGTCGACGAGCCGGAGACGATTACCGAGCCGCTCAGACCGGCCTCGCCACCCCCGCCTGTCGGCGTGTCTTCCGGCGAACCGCAGGCCGCGGCTACCAGGGCAAACGCCGCGACAACGGCGATGATCCAGAGATTCCTTCGCAAGGTCTTCCTCCTCGTAGCCGAGTGCCGTATGCCCAGCTCCGACGCCGGGAACTGTACGGAGAGGGGGTGACGGGGAGCCGGTCACCACATGAACTGTGGGTGAATTCGCGAATCGATGGTCCGACCCCTTCCTAGAGTTCGAGCTGTGCAGATCGCGGCGGCCATCCTCATCGTGGTGCTCTTCGCCGCTCTTGTTGGTGTGACCGCGGCGTACGTTCGGGTCAACCGTGACATGGAGCGGATGCTCGATCGTCTGGGTATCCCGAGCGACCGGAAGGTGGCCTCGCGGGCCCTGTCCCGCGGTGTTCGCGAACTCGAGCATCGCATCGGGCAAGCCGAAGCCGGGCTTGAATCGCTCCGCATCGCCGTCAACGAGACCTCACTCGGGATCGTCATCGCCGACGCCGCCGGTGGCATCATCTTTGCCAACCCGTCGGCTGAGGTCGTTCTCGCCGGCCGAGCCGGAGAGGCGGTGCTGCGTCGCGAGCTGCTCGACCTCATCGAAGCGGTTCGTACAACCGGGTCCCAGCAGCAACGCGAGGTGGGCCGCTACTCGCCTTCCCAACGGTTGTTCCGCATCCGGGCGGTGCCGGTGGGTGTCGACGGCGGCGCCGTCGCCTACATTCGAGACCTGTCGGAGCAGGCCCGCGTCGAGGCGCTGCGCCGAGACTTCGTCGCCAATGCAGGTCACGAGCTCAAGACCCCGTTGGGTGCGTTGGCCGTGCTTGCCGAGACCCTGCGCGACGAGGACGACGACGAGCAGCGGCGCCGCCTGGCGGATCGGCTCACGCGTGAGGCGGAGCGGACGGCCCGGGTCGTCGACGACATCCTCGTCCTCGGCGCCATCGAGAGTGAGGAGGCACCGTTCGAGCCTGTCGCCCTCTCCGCTGTCGTACTCACGGCCGCGGAGCGGGTGGCGCTTACCGCCGATGCCGTCGGGGTCGAGGTGCGGTGCGAATCGGACCGCGATGTGTGGGTCGAAGGAAACCGGGAGCAGCTGGTCTCGGCCGTCGCCAATCTCCTGGACAACGCAATCAAGTACTCGCCGGACACCGATGCCGTGGTCAGCTGCCGGACCGTCGTCGAAGACGGATGGGTGTCGATTGCAGTCCACGACAACGGCATCGGGATCGCCGACCAGCACCTCGACCGAGTGTTCGAGCGCTTCTACCGCGTCGACCGGGCTCGGAGCCGGGAATCCGGGGGCACCGGCCTCGGTCTGTCGATCGTCCGCAACGTCGCCCGCACCCATGGCGGCAGCGCCGCGGTGGAGTCGGAGCTCGGGAGCGGATCGACCTTCACCATCCGCCTCCCGGTGCTGAAGGAAGGTAACGGATGAAGCTCTTCATCGTCGAGGATGAGGTCTCATACGTCGAAGCACTCGAGATTGCCCTCGATCGTGAAGGGTTCGACACGTCGTCGGCCACGAACGGCCGCGAGGCGCTCGCCTCCTTTGCCGAGGAGGCCCCGGATCTCGTTCTGCTCGACCTGATGCTGCCGGAGGTGTCCGGGCTCGACGTGCTGCGCGGGATCCGCGAGCGATCGGACGTACCGGTGATCGTCGTCTCGGCCAAGGACGCCGAGGCCGACATCGTCACCGCCCTCGAGCTCGGCGCCGACGACTACCTCACCAAGCCGTACTCGGTGCGCGAGCTGGTGGCGAGGGTCCGCTCTGCGCTGCGCCGCTCGAGTGGGGCGCGAAACGACACTCGAGCGGACGAGATGGTCGTGGGCTCGGCGGTGCTCGACCGGGGCAGGTATCAGCTCCGGCTCGGGGCGGAGCGCTTCGACCTGCCCCGCAAGGAGTTCGAGGTTCTCGAGTACCTCATGCTCCACGAGGGCCGGGTCGTCCCCCGCGAGCAGCTCCTCGATGAGATCTGGGGGATCACGTGGACGGATTCGAAGACCCTCGATCAGCACATCCGCCGGCTGCGGCGAAAACTCGAGCAGGTCGAGGGGGCACCGACGATCGAGACGATTCGCGGGGTGGGGTACCGGCTCGAGCCGTGACTCTCACCGTCGTACGTGTCTAGAGGGGGTGCTGAGCGCCCTTTTAAGCACGTGCGATGGTCAGGTGAGGGCGTCCAGGGCCTCGACGTAGTCGTCGAACTCCCGGGGTGTTCCCAGGGAGCCGCTGTCGATCACTTGCCGGATGACCCCCCCGGCGTCCAGAACGTACGTGACGCGATTCGCCGCGCCCACGTCTTCGTTGAAGGCGCCGTAGGCCCGCGCCGTCTCGCCATGCGGCCAGAAGTCGGCGAGGACCGGGAATTGGAACCCGTTCTCATCCGACCACTTCTTGTTGGTGAAGTGGTTGTTGACCGTGATCACGGCGACGTTGGCGTCGACGTCGTTGAGCGCCGCCAGCCGGTCCCGGATCGTGCACAGCTCGCTCTGGCAGATGTTCGAGAACGGAAACGGGATGAAGACGATCAGGCTCTTGTGGCCCTTGAGGTCGTGGAGCGTGACCGGGTTGCGCTCCTGATCGGAAAGTTCGAACGCCGGCGCCGGAGTGCCCACGACGAGGGTCATTGATGGCTCCTTCTTGGTCGCGTGACGAATCTAGTGAGGTTCAGTCGAGGACCGGCCCGAAACCCTCGCTGTCGAGAAGCACCCTGGCCGCCCACCCGAGGGGATCGGACAGCTCGCTCGGCCGGGGCAGGTTCTCCGGGTCCACCCAGATCGTGTCCAGGGCTTCCTCGCCCCAGCGCTCCGCAACCTCGTGACAGAACTCGGCTGCGACCCGGCCCTGATCGCGTCGCAACGCCAGTCCGACGAGCTGCTGGAGGTACTGGTCCGCCTGGTCGGGCTCGGCCCGCCTCATGGCGTTGGCCTCCTCGATCCGATCCAGATCGGGGAGCAGATCACCTGCCGCCTTTCGCACGACATAGTCGCCGTAACCCTCGATGAACGCGGTGAACGCCTGGATGTCCGCGACGCGATCCGGGTCGGACGTTCCCTTGAGGAGGGCCGGGGTCGCCGATCCGTCGTCGCCGAGCATCTCCTGGACCCGTGTCGGGTCATCGAGCGCGGTGAGGTTGCTCATCAGGTCGGAGAAGTCGAAGTCGACGGTGTCGTAGAAGGCCTCGACGATCGACACGAAGTATCCGCGCAGCCACTCGATCTCCATCATCCGCTGGAAGACCATCTCATGAAGGGCCGCCCACAACCGGACCTGCTTGGGATCGAGATCGTTGTCCAGAGCGAACGCCTCCACGTTGGGCACCACGAGGTAGGGCTCGTCGTGGTCCATCGCCGGGATCCCGGTGTCGAACTGGCCGAGTGCCCGGTGGGCGAGGAAGCCGACCATCGTCCCTGCCTGCAGGCCGAGGATGGCCGGCCCCATCGGCTCGAGCATTGACCCCATCGGACCGAGGCCCTCGCCGCCGAGGTCGCCGAAGCCTTCGGTGAGCTTTCCGGAGAGCGGCTCGACGAGCGCGCGGAAGGTCTGCTGGTTGTCTGCCGCCCAGGTCGAGCGGTCGGTCGGGTTCAGGTCACCCGGCGACGGCGCGGGCAGGGAAGTCGATGCCTGGACGCGCAGCTCGGCGGCGTGGCCGAGCTCGAGGTACTCCTCGGCGAGGCTGGGTTCGATCGGCTCCGGCTTGCCTGCGAGGTTCTTGGTGATCTCGCGTGCCAGCTTCCAGTTCACCGGCCCGGACGACTGGAAGAGCTGGAACAGCTGCTCGAACAGATCGTCGCCTTCGCTCATGTCAGCCCCTCGGGCCTTTCGTCGAGGGTCACGGGGACCATGATTCGTTCGCCATCGCGTAGCACGACGATCTCAATCGTATCCCCCACCCGGTACAGGCCGAGCTGGAGGACGAGCTCGCTCATGGTCGAGACTCCGACGCCCTCCATCTCGACGATGACATCGTCGACCTCGAGGCCGGCGCGCCCTGCGGCCCCGTCTGGTGGATCGATCACCTTGATCACGGCCCCGGACGGCACGAATGCCCCGTCCTCCGCAGTCTCGACGTGGTTGTCGCCGACGATGCCGAGATACGCATGGCGGACGGCTCCCGTCTCGATCAACTCGTCGGTGATACGTCGGACGACGTCGACGGGGATGGCGTACCCGATGCCTTCCGCCCCTGCCTCGCTCAGGCCGATGGCGGAGGTGATGCCGATGAGACGGCCCTCGTCGTCGACCAGCGCCCCGCCGCTGGATCCGTTGGTAATGGGTGCGTCGGTCTGGAGCATGCCGAAGAGCCGGTCCCCGTCCTCGAAGTCGACCCGACGCGACAGCGCGGAGAGCACGCCGACCGTCAGCGAGGAGCCGCCCAGCTGGCCGAGGGGATTCCCTACGGCGATCGCGACCTGGCCGATCGCGAGGTCGTCGACATCACCGATCTCGATTGGGATCAGCCCGGCGGCCTCGGCGCGAAGCACGGCAAGATCCGTGTAGGCGTCGCTACCGACGATCTCCGCGTCGTAGATGCGGCCGTCCTGCAATACGATCTGTGCGACCTCGCTGCCCTCGATGACGTGGTGGTTCGTGACGATGTAGCCATTGGGAAGCGCGACACCGGATCCGCTCCCGTCGATCTCGAGTTCGCCGGCACTCTCGTTCCCCACCTGGACCGTGACGACCGAGGGGTTGACCTTGGCCCAAACTGCTTGCCTCATCTCGGCGTCGGTGACCGGCGAGACGATGGTCGGACTGGCCGACACCGTCGTCGTGGTGACCGTCGGAACGGTGGTCGTCGGAGCAGCGACGGTCTCGGTGTCGAAGAACCCGGCGAACGACAGGATGGCAACGGTGAGCAGAGCCCCGACCATCGCCGACAGGAAGGCGATGATGCCCATGGGCAGGGGAGACGCCCGTTCGACGATGACGCGCTCGGGCTGCGGCTCCGGTGCGGAGAAGGTGTAGTCGAGGCCCGAGACGGGCTCCCGGCGTGGGTCATGCACCGTCGGCTCGTTCGCCGTATCCGAAACCGACGGCGCGTCAGCGTCGTAGCCGTGGGTAGGGTGCTCCACGGAGGGAATTGTATGCCGTCCAACCCGGTATCCCGGCGCCAGGACTTCGTGTCCGTCTCGGCCGATCCGATCGACGTGCCGGCCCTCATCGAGGCGGTGGCCGCTCCCCACAGCGGGGCCGTCGTCCTGTTCCTCGGAACCGTGCGGGATCACTCCCCGGGACGCGATGGGGTGACCCATCTCGAGTACGAGGCCTACCGCGGCCACGTCGAGTCCAAGATCCAGGAGATCGTCGACGAGGCGCATGGCAAGTGGCCGCTGAACGGCGTGGCTGCGGTCCACCGCATCGGGTCGCTCGATGTGGGTGAGACCTCGGTCGGAGTGGCCGTTTCCTCCGCGCACCGGGTGGACGCCTTCCCCGCGGCTCGCTACGTGATCGATGAGCTGAAGAGCCGGGCCCCGATCTGGAAGAAGGAGCATTGGGCGGGCGGCGCTGAATGGGTACGGGAGGATCACGACCATCGCTGACCTCGTCGACCTGATCGCGCACCCGGCCCGCTACCTCGACGATGCCGATCCCGTGATTCGAAGGCTGGCCGTTTCGGTCTGCGCGGTCGATCCGGGTGAGCACGTCGCGGCACTGCGCGATCTCGCCCTCGGCGACGAGGATCCCCCGCTGCGGGCGCTCGCTGCCGAGACCCTCGGCTCGTGCGGCCCGGACGTGCTGCCGACCCTGGCCGTCGCAGCATCCGACGACGACGCTCGGGTCCGCGAGGCCGTCGCGACCGCCTACGGTGAGCTCGGGGCCTCCGACGCCGTCGACTGGCTCGTCGGCGCCGCCCGTGACGACGAAGACCGGCTGGTTCGGGAGGCGGCCGTCGCCGCCCTCGGAGCAATCGGAGACGATCGAGCGGTTCCGATCCTGCTCGAGCTCGTCGAGGAGGGACCGCCCCGGGTCAGGCGCCGGGCCGTCGTAGCCCTGACCGTGTTCGATGATCCGGCGATCGAGTCCGCCATCCGCAAGGCAGCCCAGGATCGCAACCCCGGGGTGCGCGAGGCCGCCGAGATGGTGGTGGGAAGGAGTCGTGAGTCTTAGGACCCCGTCGTACGTGCTTAAAGGGGCGCTGCGCACCCCCTCCAAGCACGTGCGACGCTCGCTAGGCCCGCTCCAGCAACATCGCGATCCCCTGGCCGACACCGATGCACATCGTGGTCAGGCCGTAGCGGGCGTCGCGGAGGGCCATCTCCCGGTGTGCGGTGGTGACCAGCCGGGCGCCGGACATGCCGAGTGGGTGGCCGAGCGCGATCGCTCCGCCGTTCGGGTTGACGTGCCCGGCGTCGTCGGGGAGCCCGAGCTGACGGAGCACGGCGAGCGACTGTGAAGCGAAGGCCTCGTTGAGCTCGATGACCTCGATGTCGTCGAGGGCGACGCCGGTGCGATCCATCAGCTTGCGGGTCGCCGGAACCGGCCCGATCCCCATGATCCGCGGCGGCACCCCTGCCACGGCCATCGACACCACCCTGGCCGCCGGCGCCAGGCCAAGGCGCTCGACTGCTTCGCCCGAGGCGACGAGCACCGCCGCGGCCCCGTCGTTGATTCCCGAGGCGTTCCCCGCGGTCACGGTGCCACCCTCGAACAACGGCGGGAGTTTGGCGAGCGCCTCCAGCGTGGTGCCCGGCCGGGGGTGCTCGTCGGTATCGACCACGATCGGGTCCGTGCGGCGCTGCGGGACCGTCACCGGCACGATCTCGTCGGCGAGCCGACCCGACGAAAGTGCCGCCGCCGCCCTCTCCTGGCTGCGGACTGCGAAGGCGTCCTGGTCCGCGCGGGACACGTCGAACTCGACGGCGACGTTCTCCGCGGTGCCCGACATCTCATCGACGCCGTAACGCTCCCGCATCCTCGGGTTGACGAACCGCCAGCCCAGAGTTGTGTCGTAGGCCTCGACGGATCGGTCAAAGGCGGTTTCGGCCTTGGCCGTGACCTTTGGGGCGCGACTCATGGACTCCACACCCCCGGCCACGACGACGTCGGCTTCACCGGTCTTGATCGCCCGCGCCGCCAGGCCCACGGCCTCCATGCCCGACCCACACAACCGGTTGACCGTCGCCCCCGGGATCGAGTCGTCGAGACCGGCGAGGAGCAGCGACATCCGTGCGACGTTCCGGTTGTCCTCACCGGCCTGGTTGGCGCACCCCAGAATCACGTCGTCGATCTGCGCCCATTCCACGGCGGGGTTGCGCGACCGCAGGGTCTGGATGACGTGAGCGGCGAGATCGTCGGGCCGGACCGGCGCCAGTGCGCCGCCGAATCGACCGATCGGGGTCCTGATCGAATCGACGAGGTACGCCTCGGGCATGGTTCAGGGTTGGATCATCTCGACCGGGGCTTCCACCACGACGTCATCGGCCCCGGTGGCGGTGATCCAGCCGCGCAGGGTCAAGTCCGCTCCCGGGTCGCCGGACAGCTGTCCTCTGAGGCTGGTTCCCTGGGTCGTGCCTGCCTGCAGCGGGAACTCGGTGATCGACTGCGTGAAGAGCAGCCCCTCGCTCCATCGGTAGATCTCATCCACGCCGTCGTCGATCGTCACCTCTCCGACCTGCCCGCTGTTGAACGTGAGACGAATCGTCTCGGTGCTGGTGTTCGTGATGTCCATGGCCCACCAGACCTGCTCACCGGAGCGGAGCTCCTGAGGAGAGAACGGCGTCTGTGCCGGCATCAACCGAACCCGCAAGCCGTCGCTCTCCGTCGTGTAGACGCGATTGGCGATCTCGGTGTCGACCAGGGTCCCGGCTTCCACGGTGCCGGCGACCGAGAACGGGTAGTTCGCCAAAGTCACCGAGCCGCCCTGGACACCGCCGATCGTTTCCAGAGCAACCACCGATTCGGGATCGAGGTCGGCAAGCACGACCGAGGCACCATCGCATTGGGGCAGGGCGTCGTTGGTGAGCGCCTCACAGACTCTGGTGTCGTCGTTCATCACGAGGACTCCCTGGGTGATCACCCGCGTGCCCTCGGGGAGCGCGGCCACGTCACCCGGCTCGACGATGCGGTTGGTCGCGATGTCGTCCGGCCGCTCGTCCTCACTCGCCTCGTCCGTCCCGCTGCACGCGGCCACCGCGAGCAGGAGAGCCGACACCAGGGCGAGGGTTCGACCTCTCATTGGCCGTCGAAGCGGGGTTCCCGCTTCTCCATGAACGCGGTCACGCCTTCGCGATAGTCGCGGCTATGTCCCAGGTCACGCTGGATGTCACGCTCCAGATCGAGCTGCTCGGAGAGCGAGTTGGCTTCCGCCGCCTCGATGGCCTGCTTCGTCGCGGCGTAGGCGAGGGTTGGTCCCGAGGCGAGCAGGACCGCCAGATCCCCGGCCTGGGCAAGCAGGGAGTCGTCGTCGACGACCTTCCAGACGATGCCGAGGTCCATTGCCTCCTCCGCGGTCAGTGTGTCGGTGATCATCGCCAACGCTCGAGCACGTGCCGGTCCGACCAACCGCGGCAACGCCCACGACATTCCTGAATCCGGGGCGAGGCCGATCGCGGCGAATGCGGGATGGAAGGTCGCCGACTCCCCGGCCACGACAACGTCGCCGGCGAGCGCAAGACTCATCCCGGCACCCGCGGCCGCCCCGTTGACGGCGACCACGACGGGCTTCGGGTTGGCGCGCATGGCCCGGATCACCGGGTTCCAGCGCTCCTCCAACAATGCACCCAGATCGGGGTCCTCACCGGACGCTGCCGGGTCGCTCAGGTCCTGGCCGACACAGAAGGCAGGCCCGGCGCCGGTGAGCAACACCGCACGTACGTCGTCGTCCGCCGCCGCCTCGTTCAGCGAAGCCAGCAAGTGCCTGAGCATCTCCGAGGTCGCCGCATTGCGCTTGTCGGGCCGGTTCAGCGTCAGGAGCCCGACGCCGCCGTCGACCTCGTAGCTGATGTCCTCGATCGTCACGAGCCGTCCTTCCGGGATTTCGACCCCAAGGTAACCGACCGGGCCGGGCACCGGGGTGAGCTTGTACCCTGGCATCCGGGTGAAGGAGGCCCGAATCCGATGACGGAACTGATCGACAAACATCGCGAAACGCTCGACCGCGCCCTCGAGGCCATCGACGAGCGGACGTACTGGAGCCCGTATCCTGAGCACCCGAAGGCCTATCCCGAGGATGCTCAGGCCGCCGGCCAGGCGGCGCTCGAGCAGCGGCTCGGCAAGCCGTTCGCCATCGACCAGCCCCACGATGGCTACCACGCCGTCGACGAGACCTCGCCCTACGGTATCGAGCTGGCGATCGAGTATCCGAAGTCGACGATCGACGAGCTCGTGGCCGCGGCACAGGCCGCATCGGTCGAGTGGGGCCGAGCCACCCCGGAGACCCGGGCCGGGGTGCTTCTGGAGGTGCTCGACCGGCTCGCTGCCGGGAGCTTCGAGATGGGCCATGCCGTGATGCTGACCACCGGCCAGACCTTCATCATGGGGTTCCAAGCGGGTGGACCCCACGCCCTCGACCGTGCCCTCGAGGCGATTGCCTACACCTTTGCGGAGCAACAGCGCCTGCCCGCACCGATCACGTGGGAGAAGCCCCAGGGCAGGCGCGACCCGTTGGTGATCGACAAGGCATGGGTGGTGCGGCCCCGAGGCGTCGCCGTCACCCTGGGTGTGTCGACCTTCCCGACCTGGAACGGCTACCCGGGTATCTTCGCCTCGCTCGCCGCCGGCAACCCGGTCATCGTCAAGCCGCACCCGGCAACCATCCTCCCCTTCGCCATCATGACCGAGACGGCGAGGGAGGTGTTCGTCGAGGCGGGCTTCGATCCCAACCTCGTCACGCTGCTCACCGACACCACGAGTGATTCTGTGTCCAAGGACCTCGTCATGAATCCGGCGGTGGCGATCGTCGACTACACCGGCGGTTCGGGCTTCGGAACCTGGCTCGAGGAGAACGTCCATCACGCTCGGGTGTACACGGAGAAGGCGGGGGTCAACTCGGTGATCCTCGATTCCGCCGACGATCTCGATCCGGTGTTCAGGAACCTGTCGGTTTCGATGTCGATGTACTCGGGTCAGATGTGCACCACTCCCCAGAACCTGTACGTCCCGCGGGGTGGGGTAACGGTGGGCGGCGAGGTCGTGCCCTTCGACGACGTCGCCGCCGGATTCGCCGCCGCCGTCGGTGGCCTGCTCGGCGACGACGAGCGGGCCGCCGGTCTTCTCGGCGCGCTCAAGTCCGAGGAAATCGCAGCACGAATCGACGAGGCGGCGAACAGCGGCGAAGTACTGCTCGAATCGCGCGCGGTCCAGAACCCGGACTTCCCTAAGGCTACGGTCCGAACGCCGGTCGTGGTCATGGTGGATTCGTCGGACCGGGACGCCTACATGCGGGAGCTGTTCGGGCCGGTGATCTTCGTCGTCGCCACCGACTCAACCGAGGAGTCGCTGAGGCTCGCCACCGAGTCCGCCAGGGAGAAGGGGGCGATCACGTGGCTCGTCTACACCACCGACGACGAGGTGATGGAGGAGGCGATCGACGCCGCCGCCGAAGGGGGGGTCTCGGTTGCCTTCAACCTGACCGGCGGGTTGTACGTCAATCAGTCGGTGGCCTTCTCCGACTTCCACGTCACCGGGCACAATCCGGCGGGCAACGCCTCGTTGACCGATCCGGCCTTCGTTGCAGGGCGGTTCAAGGTGATCGGAGTGCGGAGAGAGGCCTGAGCGGGCGCCCCGCTGCGCGCCGCGTCGCGATTCTCTATCGTGCCTCCAGCGCGACACGGAGGCACGATGACCGCTCCGACGATCGATCGAACCGGCTCGCCCGACCTCTCCGGCGCCTACCCGACCGTCGCCAATCAGGTCCGCGCCTGGGCGGCGCGCGATCCCGACCACGTGATCATGCGCGACAAGGACTTCGGCATCTGGCACGAACGCACCTGGGCCCAGCTCTGGGACGAGATCGTCACGGTTGCGCACGGTCTGCTCGCCCTCGGGGTGAACCAGCGCGATGTGGTCTCGATCCACTCCGAGGACCGGCCCGAGTGGATCATCCTCGACATCGCCACGGTGGCGATCAAGGCGATCACCACCGGCATGTATCCGACCAACCCCATCGCCGAGGTGCAGTACCTGCTCAACGACTCCGGTGCCGGCGTGCACCTCGCCGAAGACCAGGAGCAAGTCGACAAGATCATCGAGGCCGGGCCCGACGCCTTTCCGCGCCTCCATACGATCATCTACGTCGAACCGCGGGGTCTGCGCAGCTACGAGGACGACCGCTTGCTGTTCTGGGACGACTTCGTCGAGCTCGGCCGCCGCCATCGCGAGGATGACGCCGGTGCCGTCGAGCGGATCATGGCCGAGGCCGTCGCCGACGACCTCGCCACCCTCATCTACACCTCGGGAACCACCGGTCCCCCGAAGGGAGCGATGCTCACCAACCGCAATATCACGTTCTGCCAGGAGACGCTGATCAACGCCGAAAACCGGGGAGGCAAGCCGATCGGACCCGACGACATCGGCGTCACCTATCTGCCGCTCTGCCACGTCGCCGAACGCATCTTCTCCACCTGGACGATGGCCTCGAACGCCATGACGCTCAACTTCGCCGAGTCGATCGAGACCGTCCAGGCCAACCTCCGCGAGGTGCAGCCCACGTTCTTCTTCGCGGTGCCCCGCATCTGGGAGCGGATCCACGCCGCCATCCTCATCCGGATGGCAGACGCCAGCACCTTCAAGAAACTGGCCAACGGTATCGGGATGCGCCTGGCGCGGTACATCGGCAGGAAGCGAGTCGACAACGGCGGCGACTTCACCCCCCTCGCCAGGCTGGCGTACTGGGTGGCCAACCCGATCACGTTCCGGGCCCTCAAGGAGAAGGCCGGACTCCGCCACTGCCGGTACGCCAGCAGCGGGGCGGCGCCGATCGCCCCCGAGGTGCTCGAGTTCTTCATGGGCCTCGGCATCCCGGTGTACGAGATCTACGGGATGACCGAGAACACCGCCGTCGCAACGGTGAACTTCGACGGCAGGGTGAAGGTGGGCACGGTCGGAGAGCCCTACCCGGGCATCGGCTTCCGCATCGACGAGGAGACCGGCGAGATCCAGACCCAGCACCCGTCGAACTTCGTCGGGTACTGGAACAGGCCCGAGGCAACGGCCGAGACGTTCACCGACGACGGTTGGCTCAAGACCGGCGACGTCGGCGAGTGGGTGGACGGTACCCACGTCAAGATCGTCGACCGGATCAAGCACATCATCATCACCTCGGGCGGCAAGAACATCTCACCTTCCGAGATCGAGAACAGCCTGAAGACCTCGCCCTTCGTCAAGGAGGCGATGGTGATCGGCGACGGCCGCAAGTACCTGACGGCGCTGCTCGCCATCGAGTACGACGTCGTCGGGAACTGGGCGCTGTCCAAGGGCATCCCGTACACGACCTATCGCGACCTCTCCGAGAAGCCCGAGGTGATCGACCTGATGCAGCAGGTGGTGAACGAGACCAACGACAAGTTCTCCAGGGTGGAGCAGATCAAGAAGTTTCGGATGATTCCCAAGGAGCTCGATCACGAGGACGGTGAGCTGACCGCCACCCAGAAGATCAAGCGCAACGCCATGGAGGACATGTTCGGCGACCTCATTCGGGGTATGTACGAGTGATGGGTCGTCCGGCTCGCGACCCGCGACTCGCGTCTCGCGACTCATGATCGACGGCATCGTCATCGCCCAGGCCGCCGAAGGCTTCGACAAGCTCATCAACACGCTCATCTCGGGCGTCGCCCTCGGTGCGATCTACTCCATCCTCGCCCTCGGCTTCGTCCTCATCTTCAAGGCGACCCAGGTCGTCAACTTCGCCCACGGCGCCATCGCCGCCTTCGGCGCCTACATGGTCGTGTACTTCGCCACGGTCCTGAACGTCCCCGGCCGCTACCTCGACTTCCTGCCGTACTCGGTGCAATGGATCCTGTCGGCGCTGATCGCGATCGGCGTCACCGCCGTGCTCGGCATCGTCGTCGAGCGAGTGACGATCAGGCCGATGATCGGGAAGCCGCTCTTCGCGGTGGCGATCATCACCCTGGGCCTGGACCTGATAATCCGAACGATCACCAACGATCTCATGGGCAACCAGTCGCGCGGCCTCGGCGATCCCTGGGGTGCCCAGGTCGTCGAGCTCGGTCAGATCCGGGTGGCCCACACCCAGGTCGTGACGTTCATCGTGACGATCGCCCTCGTGGGGCTGCTGGCCTGGTTTTTCAGGACCAAAGCGGGGACGGCGATGCGAGCGACGGCGTTCGACCAGGAAGCCGCGCTCTCCCAGGGCATCAACGTGGGTCGGGTGTTCTCCCTTGCCTGGGCGATGGGCGCGGGCCTCGCCGCGATCGGGGGCATCTTCGCCTCGGTGTTCCCGCGGGGTGCCGCAGGCGTTCATCCGGGGACGGCCTTCATCGCCTTTGGTGCCTTCCCCGCCGTGGTGATCGGCGGCCTCGACTCGATCGTCGGAGCGATCGTCGGGGGCTTGATGGTCGGGGTGATGGAGGTGTTCGTTGCCAGCTACGTCGGTGGGATCTCCTGGCTGGGCGCCGGCTTTGCGGGGATCGTGCCCTGGCTCCTGATGATGGTCGTACTGCTCGTGCGGCCCTATGGGATCTTCGGTACCGAGGAGGTGCGGCGGGTATGAGGGGCCGGCCGCTGCTCTATACCTCCTATCCCGACGAGATGCGGCTGTTCTCGACGACGAGCAAGCGGGTGGCGATGGTGCTGTTCTTCGCCGTGCTGTTGCTGCTGCCGCTCAAGCTCCTTCCCCTCGTCGGCTTTCTCGGCGATTCGGATTGGATGATCCTCATCGACCGTGCCCTGATCTTCGCCATCGGGGCGCTCGGATTGAACCTGCTCACCGGTGTCGCCGGCCAGGTGTCGCTCGGGCACGCTTTCTTCATGGCGGTGGGTGCCTACACCGCGGTGGTGTTGGGCGGGGAACCGGGACGGACCGTCTGGGGGCTGGAGCTGCCGATGTGGGTATGGCTGCCGGCAGCCGGACTCGTCGCGGCCCTGGTCGGCATCCTGGTCGCTCCGACCGCTGTACGGGTGCGCGGGCTCTATCTGGCCTTCGTCACGCTCGGCCTGGTCTTCATTGGCCAGTACCTTTGGCGGAACTTGGGGAAGATCGTGGGAGGGGTGTCGACGGGGCGGGAGTGGCCGCCCCTCGAATTCGCCCTCTGGAAGGGGCAGGGGCCGGTCATCTCCTTCGCCGAGGACGGCCAGTGGTTTGGCTTCGATCTGGTGAAACAGGGCAAGGCCTATTACCTGCTGCTGCTTTTCGTCATCGTCCTTGCCCTGCTGGCAAAGAACATGATGCGGACCAGGGTGGGGCGGTCGTGGGCCTCGATCCGGGACCGCGACATCGCCGCCGAGATCATGGGGGTCGCCGAGGCCAGGGGAAAGACGCAGGCCTTTGCCATCTCATCGTTCTACGCCGGTGTCGCCGGGGCGCTGCTGGCTTCGTTCTTCGGGCGCCTGATCCCCGAGACGTGGGACCTGCTGCTGTCGGTGGAGTTCATCGCCATCATCCTCATTGGTGGCGCGGGGACGGTGACCGGGGTGTTCATGGGGACGGCGTTCGTGGTGATGCTCCCCAAGTTCGTCGAAGAGTTCACGCTGTGGCTGGCTGAGCTCGCCGCCGGTGACGGGATCGGCGCCTCACTCGCCAATCTGGTCGTCGCGGTCGATGCCGACGACTTCGGACTGGTGTCGACGAGCGCAGCCGGACCCGGATTGAGTATCTTTCAACTCAACATCGTCTTGTTTGGCGTCCTGATCGTCGTGTTCCTGATCTTCGAGCCCCTGGGGCTCTACGGGATCTGGATCCGGGTCAGGAACTACTGGAAAGCATGGCCCTTCAGCTATTGAGGAAGCGTCCCCAGGGACGGAGGACGGGAAGACAGGAGGAGGAAGCGAAGTGAGACGCATGAGGATCCTCATCATCCTGCTGGCGCTGGGGCTGATCGCAGCAGCGTGTGGCGGGACCGAGGACACGACGACGACCACGGCGGCGGCGCAGGAGACGACGACCACCGCGGCCCCCGAGGAGACGACGACAACGGCCGCACCCGAGGAGGGCATCACGACCGGCGTCGGCGTCGATCCGGAGACGATGACGATCAAGCTCGGGGCGTTGCACGACCTCACCGGTCCCTTCTCCCCGCTGGTGATCGACATCAATGATGCGATGCAGGTCTACTACGACAACCTCAACGCCAACGGCGGGATCCTGGGTTGGACGATCGACTACATCGTCGAGGACACCAACTACAACGTCGAGCAGCACCTGGAGAAATACGAGGCGCTGCGCAACGACGTGCTGGCCATCACGGCCTCGACGGGTTCGCCGACGAGCATTGCGGCGCTGAGCGCGATGAAGGAAGACAACATGACCTTCATCCCGCTGAGCTGGTATTCGGGCTGGGCGATCCCCGAATTCGACGGCGGGTTGGCGCTCGAACAGAACACGAACTACTGCATCGAGGCGATGAACATCCTCGAGTTCATCAGCGACAACGGCGGGGAGACGATCGCGCTCGCCACGTGGCCGACCGACTACGGCCTCGATTTCGGCGAAGGCGTGAAGCTCGGCGCCGATTACTACGGCCTGGACATCGTCTACGACGGCAACGGCCTGCTCATCCCGGGACAGGATGCGACCGAGGTGATCACGGGCATCGTTGGCTCCGGTGCCGACTGGACCCTGGTCGCCGCCAACCCCACCCAGTTCGGCGAGGTGCTCGGTGGCGCCTTCCAGGCGGGCTACACGGGAATGTGGTCGGGACCGACTCCCGTCTACAACTTCGCCCTGCTCGATTCGGCGGTGGGCCCGATCGTCGATCAGGTCTTCTATCAGTCGGCCTACAACGTGCCGTGGGGTGACGATGCGCCCGGCAACGTCGAGATGATGGAGGCTTTGGCCGAGGTGTACCCGGACCGCCGTCCGTCCGATGCGTTCATCATCGGGTGGAACGAGGCGATCACGATGACCCAGGTGCTCGAGGATGCGATCCGCGCCGGCGACCTCACCCGCGAGGGTGTGGCCAGGGCGGTCGCGGCCCAGACCGGGGTCGACTTCAACGGAACCACTCCCGACCAGAGCTACGCGGGGGACCCAAACGAGTACGTGACCCGAGCCAGCGCGATCTTCGATCCGGATCTCGCCACCTACACGGCGGCAGGCGCAGCGGAGCAGACGCTCTCGCAGGAAGACGCTACGACGGGCTCACTGCTGGCGCAGGACTTCTTCGTCTCGGAGGCGGCCCAGGACTTCATCTTCGCCACTCCGTGCTACGAGTTGTAGCCGAGAACCAAACGAGACAGGTGGCCGGGTCCGACGACCCGGCCACCTGAGTTGAGAGAGGACGATGCTCGAGATCGCCAACCTCGAGGTGGTGTACAACGAGGTCGTGCTCGTGCTGCGCGGGCTCTCCCTCGAGGTCCGCGATGGGCAGATCGTTGCCCTGCTCGGCGCCAACGGCGCCGGCAAGACGACGACGCTGCGGGCGATCACCGGCCTCCTCGACATCCACGAGGGCGACATCACCAAGGGCACGATCGTCTTCGACGGTGAGAAGATCCACGAGGCGGAGGCTTCCCACATCGTGCGCTCCGGGATCGCCCAGGTGATGGAGGGCCGCAGGGTCTTCGCCGAGATGACCGTCGACGACAACCTCCGCACCGGTTCGGTCACCAACGCGAGCTCGGCGAACGTCAAGGAGTCCTACGCCAGGGTGATGGAGCTGTTTCCCGTGCTCCGGCGGCGGCGAAAGGACGTTGCGGGCTACCTCTCGGGTGGCGAGCAACAGATGCTGGCCATCGGGCGGGCCCTGATGGCCGATCCGAAGCTGCTCATCCTGGACGAGCCGTCCCTGGGACTCGCTCCGATGCTGGTCCAGCAGATCCGCGACACGATCGCCGACATCAACGAGCAGGGGACCTCGGTGCTGCTCATCGAGCAGAACGCAGTCATGGCGCTGTCGATCGCCGACTACGGCTACATCATGGAGACCGGCAAGGTCGTGATGGATGGGGATCCGAACAAGCTGCTCGCCGATGAGGACGTGCAGGAGTTCTACCTCGGCCTTCACGGCGAGGGAGAGCGCAAGTCGTTCCACGAGGTGAAGCACTACAAGCGCCGGAAACGGTGGCTGTCGTGACGACCCGGCGCAGCTCGCTGCAGATGCGGGGAGAGCAGGACGACGGCGCCTACGAACACCTGCTGGAGTTCGACGAGGTACGGCTTGCCTTCGCCGGCGTGACGGCCCTCGACGGCGTCTCGTTCCATGTCGACGACAACGAGCTCTTCGCCATCATCGGCCCCAACGGTGCCGGGAAGACCTCGGCGTTCAACTGTCTCAACGGGGTCTACAAGCCCCAGGAGGGCGACATCCGGTGGAAGGGGGAGAGCATCCTGGGGCAGCGCCCCGACCGGATCGCCGAGCGGGGCATCGCCCGCACCTTCCAGAACATCGAACTGTTCGCCCACATGACGGTGCTGGAGAACATCACGCTGGGCCGTCACATCCGCACCGACACCTCGTGGTGGGACGGGGCGATCTGGTTCGGCCCGGCCAGAGCCGAGGAGATGGAGAACCGGGCCATTGCCGAGGACATCATCGACCTGCTCGAGATCGAGGCGTGGCGGGCCTACCCGGTGTCGCTGCTGCCCTACGGCATCCAGAAGCGGGTCGAGCTGGGCCGGGCG
>CAZCBO010000004.1:2527-16094 GCA_964496825.1 uncultured Acidimicrobiaceae bacterium | reverse complement strand
CATGGAGCCCGAGCTGCTGCTCCTCGACGAGCCGGTGGCGGGGATGAACCTCGAGGAGACCGAGGACATGGCCCGGTTCATCCTCGACATCCGCGAGGAGCTCGGCATCTCGATGATCCTGGTCGAGCACGACATGGGGCTGGTGATGGACATCGCCGACCGGGTCCTCGTCCTCGACTTCGGCCGTACGATCGCCACCGGCGTCCCCGGCGAGGTGCAACGCCACCCCGACGTCATCAAGGCGTACCTGGGTGGCGAGCTGGAAGAGGAGCCACAAGACGCAAGTCGCAAGCCGCAAGCCGAGGCAGATCAGGCTTGAGGCTTGCGGCTTGAAGCTTGCGACTTGATATACACCGTCCCGGTGAACTGGCCGCACACGCTCCCGTCACCCCGGGTCACCTCGACCCGGTAGGTCGCCAGCGTCCTTCCTCGGTGCACCTCGACGGCGGTGGCGGTCAATGTGTCCCCGGCCCTGGTCGGTGCGGTGATGGCGAGGTGCGTGTTCACCGCCACCGCCGCCTCCTCATAGGCGTTCGATGCGAGGCTGAACGCGCAATCGGCGACCGAGAACAGGGCACCTCCGTGGGTCCCACCCAGGAAGTTCTCGTGGTCCTCGGTCGTGGGCATCGACACCGTCACCGACGCGTCGTCGACGTGCGTCAGCGTGATCCCGAGCAGGGCGGCGTAGGGGTCGGCGGCGAGATTGGCGGAGATGCGCTCGGCGCGTTCCACCGGACGCGCTACGCCTGCGACCGGTCGACGAGCCACCAGGCCCCGGGGAGCAAGAGCCCGGCGAACACCGCCTTGACCGCGTCGCCGACCAGGAACGGCGTCATCCCTTTGGAGATCGCGGTGCCCAGATCAGGGAACACCGTCAGCCACAGCCAGCCGACGCCGAAGACGTAGATCACCACGCTGCCCGCGACGAACGCCGGGATGGCGGTGCGCACGATGCGGTCGCGGCGGTGCTCGGCGAACCAGCCGACCACCCACGCTGCAACGACGAAGCCGACGAAGTACCCGAAGGTTCCCCCGGTGAGGTGGTCCCAGCCGGATGTTCCGCCCGCGTAGAAGGGGAGCCCGAGTGCCCCGAGGGCGATGTAGAGGAGCATGCTTGCCGAACTCGCCAGCGACCCGAGGGCTGCCCCGGTGAGCAGTACGCCGAGGGTCTGACCGGTGATCGGAACCGGAGTGCCCGGCAGCGGGATCCTGATCTGAGCCGTCGCCGCGGTGAACAGCGCAAAGCCGACGACGAGCGCGACCGTGACCACGGCGCGGCGTGTCGGCAGGGTTGCTGCGGTGATGACGTTCGGATTGATCGCCTGCACAAGTCCTCCAGGTCGGCCTCGGCACGGTCGACTCTAAGACAACGATGAGAAACCGGCGAGGACGGGAACGTGACCGCCACGATCGGCGTCGTATTGGGGTCCGACCGTTAGCCTCGGAGAGCCGATGGGCGCAGGAATGACGATCGTGGATGAGGCCCCCAGGGGGGCACCGCAGCAGCCGGCGCGTACGCCGCGCCCGGCCTCCGGCAAGTGGCCGCTGATACTCGGTGCGGTTCTGCTGTTGGTCGGAATCGGCATCGCCATCGCCTGGCCGATCGACGTCCCCTATTACACCCTCTCGCCCGGCCCGGTGTATGACGCCTCCGATTTCATCGATGTCCCCGACGACCAAACGGCCGGCGACGTCCGTGGTGAGCTGTTCTTCCTCACCGTCGCGCTCCATGAAGCCAATATCTTCGAGTGGGCCGCGGCCCAGCTGAGCCCGAAGGTCGATCTTGCGCCTCGCGAGAACATCCGCCCGCCGGGAGTGTCACGCGACGCGCTTCGACGCCAGAACCTGGCCAGTATGGAGCAGTCGAAGAAGGACGCCCAGTTCGTCGCCTTCACCGAGCTCGGATACGAGCCGACGCTGATCGGGACCGGCGCGTACGTCATCGAGACCGTCGCCGACACCGGCGCGGTCGGAGTCGTGGAACCCGGCGACGTGATCGTGGCCGTCGACGGCGTAACGATCGGGTTCATCGACGAGCTTCCCGGCAGTATCGATGGTAGGGAGATCGGCGATACCGTCGTCCTCACCGTCGAGCGACCGGTCGAGGAAGGCGATGATGTCGAAGTGCTCGAACTCAGCGTCGTTCTGGCTCCCCACGTCGACGATCCGGAGCGCCCGATGATCGGGATCCTCGTCGACAACAACGAGCCCGTATACGAGTTCCCCGTTGCCATCGACATGGACTCGCAGAACATCGGCGGCCCCTCTGCGGGGATGATGTTCACCCTCGAGATCATCAATCAGCTGACACCCGAGGACATCACCGACGGTGTTCGGATTGCGGGGACGGGAACCATCCGGCGCGATGGGACGGTAGGTCCCATCGGTGGGGTGAAGCAGAAGGTGTACGCGGCCATCGACGCCGGGGCGACGGTGGTGTTCGTACCGGCCGACAACTACGACGATGCCCTGCTGGCGGCGGGCGACGACATCACGGTCGTGAAGGTCGAGTCGATCGACGATCCGCTCAACTGGCTTGGGGTCGATCGGGCGGCATAACCGCTAATCCGGCCTTGCCGGGAGCTGGTTCGTTACTCTCCAGCGCATGGAGGAGCTCACCGCGGGCGAGGTGCGCGCTCACATGTTCCGCACCGCCGTACGCGGTTTCGATCGCGAAGAGGTCTCGCGATATCTCGCTGCCGTCGCCGACTACCTCGATGCGCTGCAGCAGCAGCTCTATCAGGCCGGCCTCTCCGATGTGGCCTCGCCTCATGACCTTGACGCCGAGTATGCCGCGGTGGGAGACGAGGTGGCCGCAGTGCTCGTCGAGGCCCGTGCGGCCGCCGATGCGATGCGCTCCCGCGCCGCGGCAGATTCCGCTCGCTGGCGTGGCGAGGCCGAGGAAGAGGTCCAGCAGGCTCGCCGCTCGGCATGGGAGGCGGGAACGGCATTGCTCGAGCAGGCCATCGCCGAGTGTAAAGCGATGCTTGCCGACGCCGTCGGGGAGGCGCTCAGGATCCGTTCGGAGGCCGAGCGGGAATCGGCCCGCCTGATGACCGACGCCCAGCGCGAGCGTGAAGAACTGCTGCGGGCCGGGCGCGAGGAGGGTGAGCGGACCGTGCATTCGGCGCGAAGGGAAGCCGACTCGCTGCTGATGACGGCGAGACACCAGGCCGACGTGGCCCACGAGCGGACCAGGGCACTCGAGGAGCGGCGCGCCGAGCTGATGCAGGAACTCGAAGCGGCGCAACGATCGCTGCTCGGAATCGAGGAGGAAACGGCCGCTGAACCGCCCGAGGAGGTGCCGACCGGCGAGGAGGACGAGGCCACTGTTGCCCGCTCGCACTGGCCCGAGGACGGAGGGGCCGTCCGGATCGTGACCGCGCCGCGCCCGGTGCCCGACGAACCGGTCGATGCCGATGCGCTGGCGGCTGAGGTGGAGGCGCTACGCGGCCGTGTCGTCGCCGAGCCGGAGCCCGAACCCGAGCCGGAGCCCGAACCCGAGCCGGAGCCCGTCGCCGATCCCGAGCCCGTCGCCGAGCCGGAGCCCGAACCGGGACCCGAGGCCGAGGCCGATCCGCTGGCAGGGCTCTTCGAAGAGCTGCGCACGACTCCAGCCACCGCACCCACCGAGGTATCCGACAACGGTGAGGGGGACCAGGAGGAGCTGGTCGCCTCCGTACCCGTCGTGACCCTGGTCGAGGAGCCGGCTCCGCCGGCCGAACAGAGCGACGAGACCGAGGCGCCTGGGCCCGAGGGTCCGGATCCGTTTGCCCTTCGAGATCGGCTCTTGCTCCCGGTGCAAAACCGGGCCCTTCGCCTCGTGAAGCGTCGGTTCGTCGCCGCCCAGAACCGGGCCCTCGAAGAGCTTCGCCTCGATGAGGAATGGCTGCCCGGGGCCGATCTGGTTGACGGCGACATCGCCGAGGTCCTGCTCGATCTCGCCACCGAGAGCACCGCCGCAGGGATGGCCGCAGCCGCCGAGCTGCTCGGCCGATCGGATACCCCGCACCCTGAGGTCCCGGTCGAGGACCCGACCCCGGGATTCATCGGCGCTCTCGTCGATGCGGCTCGGCTATCGCTCGAGCGCTCGCGAAGTGCCGGTGCCGGCAAGCGGGAGACGGCCTCGTCACTGTCTCGCGTCTTCCGGGCCTGGCGAACGGACGACGCCGAGCGCCGGGTTCGATTCCTGTCACATCGCGCGTACCACGCGGGGGTCCTCGCCGCCTTGCAGGAGCTGGACTGCCACCGAGTGGTGATCCTCCCCTCCGGTCGGACCTGTGTCGATCATGGCGAAGGCTCTCCGGCCTGGCTGATCCCCGACGGTCCACCGGCGGGCACGCTGGTACCGCCCGCAAGCCTGGAGTGCGGGTGCACGATCGTCCCCGATTGCTGACGCTCGATCCCTCGTAGACTCGCCCCGTGATCGAGAGAGATCCGATCCCTTATTCGGGCCGAGGCTCCAGGCGCTGGATCTGGATCTCGCTCGCGCTGCTGGTGGTCTTCTTCATCGCTGTCAGGTCGCTCGCCACCCTCTGGACGGACTACCTCTGGTACGACTCGGTGAGCCTGACCGGGGTCTGGTCGACGCTCGTCTTCACCAAGGTCTGGCTGGTGGTCTTCGCCGCCCTGTTCGCCTTTGCGATGTTCTGGCTCAACCTGTACATCGCCGACCGACTGTCCCCGCGTCTGGGGGTGATTCCCGGAAGCCCCGATGAGGAGCTGCTGGAGCGCTACCAGATGTGGGTCGAACCCCGGGCGGGCTGGCTGCGTCTCCTGGCCGCCGGTTTCTTCGGGGTCCTCCTCGGGCTCGGAGCGGCGGCGTGGTGGCAGGACTGGCTGCTGTTCTCCAAGGGTGGATCGTTCGGCTTCGTCGATCCGATCTTCGAGAACGACGTTGGGCTCTACGTCTTCGACGTGCCGTTCCTGCGCGATGTGTCCGGCTGGGCATTCCAGCTCATCCTGGTCCTCGCCCTCGTGGTGGTGGCCGTGCACTACCTCAACGGTGGCATCCGCATCCAGGGCCCGGGGGCCCATACGAGCTCGGGCGCCAAGGCCCACATCTCGATCCTGCTCGCCCTGCTCGCCTTGCTCAAGGCGGCGATGTACCAGCTCGACAAGTGGGACCTGCTCTACTCATCCCGGGGGCAGGTCTTCGGCGCCTCGTACACCGATGTCAACGCCCAGGTACCCGCCCTCAACCTCTTGATCATCATCTCGCTGGTCGCCGCCGGGATCCTGCTCGTCAACGTCTGGTTCCGGGGCTGGACCCTGCCGCTGGTCGCCGCCGGGCTGTGGCTGGTCACCTCGATCATCGTCGGCGGGGTGTATCCGGCGCTCGTGCAGCGCCTGCAGGTGCAGCCCAACGACGTGCAGCTGGAGCGGCCCTACGTCGCCAACCACATCGCGTTCACCCGCAACGCCTACGGGTTGCCCGCCGTCGAGGTCGACGACTTCGCCGCTTCGCCCGTCCTCGCCGCTGAGGACATCACCAACAACGAGCCAACGATCGGGAACATCCGGCTGTGGGATCCCGGCGTGCTCAACACGACCTACCGCGAGCTGCAGAACATCGTCACCTACTACGACCTCGCCGACGTCGACGTCGATCGCTACCTCATCAACGACGAACTGACGCAGGTCATGATCTCGGCCCGCGAGCTCGACGAGCCCAACATCCCCGGTGAGGGCTGGGTGACCGAGCGTCTCGTCTACACCCACGGGTTCGGGTCGGTGGCGAGCCCAGCCAACGACGTCACGGGCGGGGGGAGTCCCGACTTCTACGTCAAGGACATTCCGCCGAACAACTTCACCGAAGACCCCATCTTGGATATCACCCAGCCACGGGTGTACTTCTCCGACCACCTCGAGCCCGACTACGTGATCGCCGGCACCAACCAGGCCGAGGTGGACTTCCCGATCGGCGGCAGCGGGGCCAACGTGTCGTCGAACAGCTACGACGGTGCGGGTGGAGTCCGCCTCGGCGGTTTCATCAACCGGCTGGCCTGGGCCCTGCGCTTCGGCAATCTCGACACGCTGATCTCGGACCAGCTCGATCCGGACAGCAAGGTGCTGCTGGAGCGCAACATCAGGAGCAGGGTCCAGCGGATCGCCCCATTCCTCGCCGCCGACGCCGACCCCTACATCGTGATCAGCGAGGGTCGGCTCAAGTGGATCGTGGATCTGTACACGATCACCGACCGCTTTCCCTACTCGGCGACGGCTTCGACCGGGCGCCTCAATCAGGGCCCCGGCCTACCCAACGGCTTCAACTACATCCGTAACTCGGTCAAGGCGGTGGTCGATGCCTACGACGGGACGATGGACCTGTACGTGATCGATCCCGACGATCCGCTGATCGAGGCCAACCGCAGGATCTTCCCCGGCGTGTTCAAGGACGTGAGCGAGCTGCCGCCGGACATCATCAGCCACTTCCGCTATCCGGAGGACCTGTTCCGGGTGCAGACCGATATGTACACGCTGTATCACATGACCGACCCCGAGCAGTTCTACAAGGTGGCCGACCCCTGGCAGATCGCCAGGGATCCATCGACCTCGCCGCGGCCGCCGCTGCGTGCTCCGTTTGCCGAGGATCCGATGCTGCCCTACTACCTGCTGATGAAGCTTCCCGAAGACGAGGCACTGTCGTTCCTGCTGATGCAGCCCTTCACCCCGCGGGATCGGCCCAACATGGTGTCGTTCATGGTCGCCAAGAGCGGGCCGACCGTCGAGGAGTACGGACGGATCATCGAGTTCTCACTCCCCGCCGACAGCCAGATCGACGGCCCCGGCCAGGTTGGCAACTTCATCAACCAGGACCCGGTCATCTCGGCCGAGTTCACCTTGCTCGGCCAGACCGGGTCACGCGTCATCCAGGGCAACATGCTGGTGATCCCGATCGAGGAGTCGTTGCTCTACGTCCAGCCCGTCTACATCTCAGCCGATGATGAGGGCGCCGGGCTGGGGATCCCCGAGTTCAAGCGGGTCGTCGTGTCGTTCAACGATCAGATCGAGATGCGCGACACCCTCGACGAGGCGCTGGCCGCCGTCTTCGGTGAGGCCGCCGGTGGACCGGGCGAGACCCCCGAGCCGCCGACCGGGACCGTCGACGAACGGGTCGCGGCGTTGCTGCAGCAGGCGGCCGATGCCTTCGCCGATGCCGAGCTGGCGTTGCGCCAGGGCGATCTCGTCGCTTGGGCCGAGCACATTGCCGAGGCCCAGGCGGCCGTCGAGGAGGCGGCGCGCCTGGCCTCGGGGGAGCTGGTCGGCGCGGACGCCTAGCTCGACTCCTGCTCCTTCCAGGTCTCGGCTTCCTCCTTGAGCAGGTCGAGCAGCGGGTAGGAGCGTTCTTCGGGCGCCACCTGTGACGGATCTCGCTGCGTATAGAAGACCGCCGAGTTGACGTGGGCGCTCGCCACGACGGCGAATCCGACCAGGTAGGCGAAGCTGAGCATGATGAGCATGATCCCGATGTCGCCGTAGCGCTCGCTGTACGACGCCCACTTCGGTGCGAAGTAGAGGACGGTGGCCGCCCGCAGCGTGATGAGGGCAACGGCCATCGTCGCCGCGCCCGGGACGAAGTCGCGCCAGCGGGTGGCCGCGGCATCGTGCGGCAGGAAGCGGGAGGCGATGAGCCACAACCCCGCGATCATCGCCATCTCGATCGCCATTCGGATGATGTCGTCGATGGCCCCTGGTGTATTCAGGGCTCGGCTGATGGCGTTGATTCCAAGAGCGGCGACGGCGAAGGAGATCACGACCAGCGGCATCAACCACCAGTGCCGCACCCGTTGGCGCGGCGCCCGCCAAACCACCGACGTCGACAGCCGGATCGTCCGGCCCAGGCCGTTCGCAGCCCACACCAGGGCGAAGGCGGTGAACAACAGACCGAAGAAACGCAGCTGTCCCGACGCCGCCTCCGAATCCTCGACCGCCTCGGCGAACATCCCGGTCAGCCCGGCGTCGTCGGCCACCTCCGCAGCCGACATCGTGCCGAGGTCGGCACCGAGGCCAAGGGCGAAGACGATCAGAGCGAAGAAGGGGATGAGGAAGATGACGATTCTCGCCGCCAGGGCTCCGGTGAGCAGCGCGGTCGGAAACTGACGATCCCGCTCAAAGATCAGATAGCCGGCACTGACGGTTCGAGATTCGGGCCTGATGCGCTCGAGCCCTGCCAGCAGCTCTACCGACTCGTCCTTGAGCCGGTGGACCGTCGTTTGGATTCGCTCGCGTCGCGAGGGCACTGGCCCGGTGGCCTGGCCGTCGTCGCCGCCCTCGAGTGGATCGCTTTCGTCGAGCACGTCGGTCCCATACTACGAGCGCGCGCCAACGCCGACCGATGGCCTGGTCCCCCGGTATCGTCGCGGTGTGGCCGAGATGCTGAGGCTGGGAAGAGATGCCGTCGATCGCCACGATTGGGCGGCGGCCAGAGATGCCTTCATCGCGGCCGATCGCGATGAACCACTCGGTCCTGCCGATCTGAAGCGCCTGGCGGAAGCGGCCTGGTGGGCCGGCTATCCCGACGAGTCCGTGGACGCCTACGAGCGGGCCTTTTCCGGCTTCGTCACCGCTGGAGACAAGGAAGCCGCCGCCTACATCGCGGTCCAACTCGCCTACCAAGCGCTCCGGCGTCAGGCGGCCGCCGTTGGCGCCGGGTGGTTGGAGAAGGCCTCACAGTTGCTCGACGGCGAACCGGTGTCCGGAGCGCACGCCTGGCTCGACCTGCTGAAGGCAGCCCGAGCCGTCTTCGTGGACGACGAGCCCGAAGCCGCGGTCGATCATCTCGACCGCGCCATCGCCCTCTCCGAGCAGCTCGGCGTCCCGGACGTGCACGCCCTGGCGACCAGCTTCAAGGGCTTTGCGATGATCAGTGCCGGCGCCTGGCAGGATGGGAGCACCCTCATCGATCGGGCCGCCACTGCGGCGGTATCCGGCGAACTCGAGCCCCGCGTCGCCTGTGATGTGTACTGCAACACGATCGCCGCCTGTCGGAACATGGGCGACTACGGCAGGGCCGGCGAATGGACCGACGAGGCCGAGCGCTGGATGCACCGCCATTCTCTGGGCGGCTACCCGGGAATCTGCAGGGTGCACCGGGCCGAGCTCAAACGGCTCCACGGCTCATACGCGGAGGCCGAACAGCAGGCCCGGGTGGCGTCGGAAGAGCTGCAGCGCTACCGCCTCCTCGATGCGGTCGGTGCCGCGCACAAGGAGCTGGGCGAGGTGCGGCTGCGTCGCGGTGACCTCGACTCGGCCGGGGAGTCGTTCCGGGCCGCCTACGAGTACGGGAGTGCGGGGCAGCCAGGGATCGCACTGCTGATGCTCTGCCGCGGCGATGCGGCCGGAGCCGCCGCCTCGATCGCCGGTGGCCTGGCCGCGACGGCCGACACCGGCGAGACGGGGGTCAGGCTCAGTCGTGCCCACCTTCTGCCGGCCCAGGTGACGATCGCCCTGGCCAACGACGATCTCGATGCTGCCCGAGCCGCCGCCGAAGAGCTGGAGCAGATCGCCGCCGAGTTCGAGCGTCCGGCCTTCGAGGCCCGGGTCCTGGCCGCGCGGGGCGCGATCGCGTTCCACGAAGGTCGGCACGACGAAGCGATCCCGCCGCTCGATCGCGCCTGGCGGGCCTGGCGCGACATCGACTTTCCGTATGAGGCGGCGCAGGCCAGGGTGCTGCTCGGGCGGGCCAGGACTGCCGCCGGCGACGAGGCGACCGCCAGGATGGATCTCGAGGCGGCGCGCGCTGCATTCGAGCGTCTCGGCGCCGTGTTCGAGCTCCGCCGCGTTGACCAGCTGCTCGGTGACGATGCGGGTCCGGTCTCGGGAGACGGCCGCAGAGTCGCCAAGACCTTCATGTTCACCGACATCGTCACCTCGACCGACCTCGTCGAGCTGCTCGGCGATGCGGCCTGGGAGAACCTGCTGCGCTGGCACGACCGGGCCGTGCGCTCCGAGTTCGCCAAGCACCGCGGCCAGGAGGTGCGGCACACCGGGGATGGTTTCTTCGTGGCCTTCGACTCGGCCGCAGATGGCGTCGAGGCGGCGGTCGCCATCCAACGCAGGCTGGCCAAGCATCGGGCCGAGCACGGCTTCGCCCCATGGGTGCGGATCGGGCTGCACACCGCCGAGGCAACGCCGCAGGGGAGCGACTACGCAGGATCGGGGGTGCACGTGGCGGCACGAGTCGGTGACATCGGTGAGCGCGAGGAAATCGTGGTCTCCGCCGATGCGCTCGAAGCTGCCGGCGCGGTCCGTTTCCCCGTATCGGAGGCGCGGTCGGTGCCGCTGAAGGGCGTCAAGGACGACGTCGCCGTGCACACCGTCGAATGGAGGTAGCGCGATGGCGTACAGCGAGGAGCTGGCGCAGCGGATCCGGAACGAGATCGGCGACCACCCGGCGCTGGTCGAGAAGCAGATGTTCGGCGGGATCGCCTTCATGATCCGGGGCAACATGTCGGTCGGGGTCTCCGGCGAAGACCTGATGGTTCGCGTCGGCGAGGAGCACCACGACGAGGCGATGGCCCAGCCGCACGTCCGGATCTTCGATCTCAGCAGCCGTCCAATGACCGGCTGGGTGCTCGTCGACCCCGCGGGCACTGCTTCCGCCGACGACCTGGCCCGGTGGATCGAGACCGGGGTCGGCTACGCCGAGAGCCTTCCTCCGAAGTAGCGGCGGAGAAGAAGGCCGTGATCGAGCCTCCGCCGTCAACGCCCATGATCCGCGTGTGGGCGAAGGGCGGGTCGGCGGCGGCGGCCGTAGCCTCGCTCGGCCGGGCCGTCGTCGTGATCGATTGTCACGTTGCCGGCGTTGAGGGTGAGGTCGCCGAGCTCGTTCCCCCGGGTGAGGACACGGGCGATCATCTCGCCGAGCAGCCGGAAGAACGCTTGGTGATCGTCGGCCTCGGTGTCCCACAGCAGCGGGGGCCGCTCGAGGTGGATGTACTCGTGGGCGGTGAGGACGGCCCCGGTGTCGATGATCATCGCCGACATCTTCTGATAGCGGGTCCGCGAGAATCGCGGCGATGACCGAATCCCGCTACGACGAGAAGCGCGCCCTCGGGGAGACCCCGGAGCCACCGGGCGAGCATGCCGGGGAAGACGTCGATCCCCTGCTGGCTCCCGTGGGCGAGCGGTTCGTCATCGGACAGCACTACGCCACCCGTCTGCACCACGATGTCCGGTTGGAGATGATGAACGGCGCTACCCCGGTCCTCGTTTCCTGGGCGGTCCCCAAGGGCCTTCCCAAGCGGAGGGGAGAACGCCATCTGGCCATCCACGTCGAGGATCACCCCATCGAGTACCTCACGTTCGCCGGCTCGATCCCTGAAGGCGAGTACGGCGGTGGCGAGGTGCGCATCTTCGATCACGGCACCTACGAGATCGTCGCCCGGAACGAGGAGCGGCTCACCATCCGGATCGCTGGTGAGCGGCTCGCCGGCGTCTGGCATCTGGTGCACACCGGGCCCAAGGACTGCAAGGATCAGTGGCTCGCCATCATGTCCGAGGATCGGCGGCCACCCGGCGACGAACGCCCACCGCCCGATCCGATGCTGGCCACCCTCGCCGCCGCGGCCTTCGACGACCCTGAGTGGGGTTTCGAGCCGAAGTGGGACGGGATCCGCGCCATTGCCATCTGCGACGACGACACGCGCCTCATCTCGCGCAACCGGCACGACATCACCGTCGCCTATCCGGAGCTCCACGCCCTCCATGACCGGACGGTGGCGCTCGAGGCGATGCTCGACGGTGAGATCGTCGCCTTCGAGGACGGGGTCCCCTCGTTTCAGCGGCTTCAGCAGCGCATGCACGTGCGCGACGAGCGACAGCTGCAGCAGCTGGCGGCCCGGATCCCGGTGGTGTACCTGGTCTTCGATCTCCTCTACCTCGATGGTCGCGACCTGACCGGCCTGCCGCTGGAGGAGCGACGAGGGCTCCTCGAGGAGACCATCGTTCCCTCGGACCAGATCCAGATCTCCCCGTTGACCGAAGGGGACGGGGTCGCGCTGTTCCAGGCCGCCGCCGGGCACGGGCTGGAGGGGATCATGGCCAAGCGTCTCTCGTCGAAGTACCGGCCCGGCGCCCGCTCCCGGGAGTGGCGCAAGGTCAAGGTCACGTTCGACGCCGATGTGGTGATCGTGGGGTGGACCGAGGGTGAGGGGCGCCGGGCAGGAAGCTTCGGTTCGCTGGTGATGGCGGTGTACGACGACGCCGAGCTGCGCTACGTGGGCAATGTCGGCACCGGGTTCGATGAGCGCGCCCTCGACGACACGATGGAGCGGCTTCAGGGTCTCGAGGCCACCGAGCCGCCGTTTCCAGCTGAGGTGCTGCGGTCCCGTTCAGAATTGCGATCGACGCACTGGGTCACTCCGTCGCTGGTCGCTCGCGTGGAGCACCGCCAGCTCACCGCGGCGGGCCGTCTCAGGGCGCCCTCGTTCCAGGGGTTCCGTGAGGACAAGGACCCGGAGGAGTGCACCTACGACCAGCTGGTGGGAAAGGGCTCCGCATAGGGCTTGTGTTCCTGTGCCACGGTGTTAATCTACAACCAGATGGTTGTAGATAAGGTCGACGAGCAGCGAGCCAACGAGCTCTTCCATGCGCTGGCCGACGCCACACGACGGGACATCGTCAGGCGGGCGATGCGGGGTGATCACTCCGTGTCGGCGCTGGCGCGGTCCTACCCGATGAGCTTCGCCGCGGTGCAGAAGCACGTCGCCGTGCTGGAGCGTGCCGGGCTGGTGACCAAGCAGCGCAATGGGAGGGAACAGCTCGTGCAAACCGAGATCGAGGCCATCAGGAAGGCGAACCAGCTGCTCGAGGAGCTCGAGACCATCTGGCGCAGCCGAATCGACCGAATCGACGAGGTTCTCGCCGATCCCGACGAAGGAGACCTTGCATGCCCGTGAAGAGCGTCCACAAGGACCCCGAGAAGCTGACCATGACCCTCACCGCCGAATTCGATGCCCCGATCGATCGGGTCTGGCAGGTGTGGGAGGATCCGCGCCGGCTGGAGCGCTGGTGGGGCCCGCCGACCTACCCGGCAACCTTCGTCGATCACGACCTCACGCCCGGCGGCCACGTTGGGTACTACATGACCGGGCCTGAGGGCGACAAGCACCACGGTTGGTGGACGGTGATCGCCGTTGAAGCCCCGCGGCGACTCGAGTTCGAGGACGGCTTTGCCGACGACAGCGGGAACCCGAACCACCAGATGCCAACGACGACGACGGTGGTGACGTTGGCTGACCAGGCCGGCGGCACGGTGATGACGATCGAAACGAGGTTCCCGTCGCTCGAGGCGATGGAACAGCTGGTCGAGATGGGCATGGAGGAGGGCTTCACGGGGGCCGTCAACCAGATCGACGGGCTGCTCGCCGCGTCATCGTCGTAGCGACATCATCATCGCGGCGTAGAGCATCGGCTCGCACGGCTCTCAAACCGGCCCCGGAGCGCGCGGTGCCGGGCCCCGCTCGATAGCGTGGGGCACCATGAAGTCGCCTCCGACCAGGGCATCGGCACCGGTCACCGATGTCGTCGTCGTCGAGCCCGAGCGCAGCAAGCACGCGCGGCT
>CAZCBO010000004.1:0-2517 GCA_964496825.1 uncultured Acidimicrobiaceae bacterium | reverse complement strand
GACCTGCTCCGGCTGCTGGTCGCCATGGTCGTGGCGCTCGTCGTTGCGCTGCTGGGAGCGGGGCTCGAGGACGTCAGCGCGGGCGCGACGACCGATCTCATCCGGGTGATGGGCGCTTTGGCCACCCCGATCGTCGTCTCCATCGTGCTCGCCGTCCGCCTGACTGCGCTCCTCATCCCACTCCTGGTCATCACCTATCTGCTGCGCCAGCGGCGCTATCGCAGGCTGTTCCTGGTGATCTTTGCGGCGGCGCTCGCGGCCTTCCTTGCGTGGTCGTTCGAGTCCACGCTGACCGATGTGTTCCAGCCTGCTCTGGACATCGCCCCACCGGACTGGGTGTGTCCGACGGGAGCGGCGGATGATGGCGGCCCCATCGGCGGCTGCGTCGCGGCCTCCGGGTTTCCCTCATCCGTCTATCTGGCGGGCTTCTCCGCCGGATTCGGGGTGATCTCGCCGTGGGTGAGCCGCCGTTGGCGGGTGGCCGGCTGGACCACGATCGGCGTCTTTCTCGTCGCACGCAGCATCGACGCGACGACCACGCCGATGGACGGGCTCCTGGTGGTGGCTCTCGGGTATACGATCGGGGCGGCCACGCTGCTGCTGTTTGCCGCACCCGACCGCCGGCCGACCGGACGTCAGGTCGCCGAAGCGCTCGCTACCTCCGGCATCACTCCCACCCGGCTCGAGTGGGCGGAGGTCGAGTCCAAGGCGTCGACCCCCTACTTCGCCTGGACCGAGGGGGGCAGCCGGCTCTTCATCAAGGTGATGAGCGCCGAGGAACGCGCCGCCGATGCCATGTATCGGTTCTATCGGACGGCGCGCTTGCGCGAGGGAGAGCGGCGCGTGTTCGGATCGGTCCGTCGAGCGGCCGAGCACGAGGCGGTCGTGTCGTTGAAAGCGCAATCCGACGGCGTCCGAACACCGCACCTGCGCTGTATCGCGGGGGTGGGTCCGAACTCCTTCCTCCTCGCCTACGAGGCGATCGACGGCCAGACCCTCGACGACCTGCCCGACGATGCGATCACCGACGCCGTGCTGGAGGGAATCTGGACCGACGTCGGCGCACTCCACGCTCGGAGGACGGCACATCGGAACCTTGCTCCCGGCAACCTCATGGTGGACCGAGACGGTGGGGTTTGGATCATCGATTTCGGTTTTGCCGAGCTCGCTGCCTCCGACGCCCAGATGAACGCCGATGTCGCCGAGCTGCTGCTCGCCCTCTCGGCGCGGGTGGGGCCGGAGCGGGCGGTCGGCGTCGCCGTGGACGTGCTGGGTGCCGACGCGGTCCGCAACGCAGCACCCCGGCTGCAGCCGATGGCGGTGTCGACCTCGGTGCGCCAGCTCATCGAGTCGACGAAGGGACTCGACGAGGAGGTCCAGGATGCGGTCAAGGCGGCAACCGGCCTCGAGGAGATCGAGTTCGCGTCGCTCGAGCGGATCAGGCCCCGGACGCTGCTCACCGTTGTTGCGCTCGGTGCGGCGTTCTACTTCCTGATTCCGCAACTGGCGCAGCTGGACTTCGCCGATGTCGCCGGGGCGAACTGGGCATGGTTCCCGGTCATCCTCGTCTTCTCGGCCGTCACCTATCTCGGCGCCACCTGGGCGCTGCAGGGTTCCGTGCCCGATCGGCTCCCCTTCGTCCCGACCTTCTTCGCTCAGCTCGCCTCGTCGTTCCTCAACCGGATCACCCCGGCCAAGGTCGGCGGATTGGCGCTCAACGTCCGCTACCTGCAGAAGGGGGGCGTCGACACCGCCGTTGCCGCGACGGGTGTTGGGATCAGCACGGTTGCCGGGGTGATCGTCCACATCGCGCTGCTCGTCGTGTTCCTCGTCGCCACCCGCACCAATCCCGAGCTTCCCTTCGAACCTCCATCGGGTGAGGCCGTTCTCGTCGGCCTGGTCGTCGCGCTGACCATCGCCGGTCTCGTGATGGTCGCCCCGTGGGGCCGGAGGATCTTCTTGAAGGGTGTGTGGCCGATCGTCAAGACCGCCGCCGGCGGACTCGCCCAGATCGGGACGGACCCGATGAAGCTCCTCCTCGTCTTCGGTGGCTCGTTCGTCACCACGACCGGCTACATCTTCGCCCTCTGGTACAGCATCCAGGCCTTCGGCGGCGGCCTCGGCTTCGTCACCGTGGCCCTGGTGTACCTGGCGGGGGAGATCGTGGCGCAGGCGGCGCCGACTCCGGGCGGCATCGGAGCGACCGAAGCGGTCCTGATCGCCGGTCTGACCGCATTCGGGCTTTCCTCGGCGGTGGCGGTGCCGGCGGTCTTCCTCTACCGCATCGCGACGTTCTGGATTCCGATCCTCCCCGGCTGGGCGGCGTTCGGGAGACTCCAGCAGCAGGGGGCGCTGTGAGCCGCTGACGGCGCAATAGGCGACGCCCCCTCGCCGTCGGAGGCGTAGGCTTGCAACGTGCCGCGACGCTTCCTGTCCGCCGTTCTCGCCCTCCTCGTGGTCGCTGCGATCGTCGCCGGCTGTGGGGACACCGGATCGAGCGACACTGCTGCCGACGAC
>CAZCBO010000003.1:0-41435 GCA_964496825.1 uncultured Acidimicrobiaceae bacterium | reverse complement strand
CTTGGCGCGGAGCTCGGTGAGCAGGGCCCGACCTGGCACCGTCCCGAGATCGCCGCCGGCACCGAGCTCGCCGATCTCGGTCCCCTCTACGCCAAGATGGAGCCGATCGACGAAGAGGAGTGACCGTGGCCGGCTGGGTGGACACCCACTGCCACCTGTTCCTGCTGGCGGACGACCCCGACACCGCGATCGACCGAGCCGCGGCGGCCGGTGTTTCGTGGATGGTGTGCCCGGGAATCGACCTGGAGTCGACGTTGGGGGCCAGGGCCATCGCCGGGCGCCATCCCGGTCGGGTGCTGTGGAGCGCCGGGCTCCACCCCCACGACGCCTCGGCGTGGGACGCCCAGCGAGGCCGGCTCACCGCGCTGGCCGTCGATGCCGACGCGATCGGCGAGTGTGGGCTCGACTACTACCGGGACCGGTCGCCACGGGATCACCAGCGCACGGCCTTCGCCGACCAGGTGGCCCTTGCCGGCGAGCTCGACAAGCCGGTCATCGTCCACGTCAGGGACGCCTTCGGCGACGTCTACGAGATCCTCGAGGCGGCGGGGCTCGGCGAGCGCGCCGTGATGCACTGCTGGACCGGTGGACCACGCTGGACGAAGCGCTTCGACGACCTCGGCGTCACCTTCTCCTACGCGGGGCCGATCACCTACGACACGGCGGATGCGGTCCGGCGCGGGGCCGAGGAGGCCCCGCCGCGGCGGACGCTGGTCGAGACCGACAGCCCGTTCCTCGCCCCCGAGCCCCACCGTGGCGCGGACAACCGTCCCGAATGGGTGGCCCACAACGGGGAAACCCTGGCCCGGGTCTGGGGGATGGAGGCGGACGCGGTCGCCGAGCTGAGCTCGAAGCATGCCGCCAGGGTGTTCGGGAGGGTCGATGGACCGTGAACCCGGCCCGCAGGGGCGGTCCCGCATTCGCGAGCTGCTGACCACCCACGACTTGACGCCGAGGAAATCCCTCGGACAGCACTTCCTCGCCGATCCCAACGTGATCAGGAAGATCGTCGGTCTTGCCGACGTCGGCCCCGGCTCCAAGGTCCTCGAGATCGGCGGGGGCACCGGAACCCTCACCGCCGCCCTGGCCGCCACCGGAGCCGACGTGGTGGTGTACGAGATCGATCCGGGTCTCGCCGGCGTCCTGGCCGCCGAGGTCGGGCATCTTCCCAATGTCGAGATCCACACCGAGGACGTCACCAAGATCGATCTCGAGGATGCGCTCGACGGGACCGGCTGGGTTCTGGTCGCCAACCTTCCCTACAACGTGGGAACGGGGATCCTGCTCGATGCGCTTCGGGGCGCACGGAAGATCGGGCGGTTCGTCGTGATGGTGCAGACCGAGGTGGCCGATCGACTCCTCGCACCGCCGGGGTCGAAGACCTACGGCGTCCCGAGCGTGACGGTCTCCCTGTTCGCCATGGGACGACCCGAGTTCACCGTCGGCCCGGACGTCTTCTACCCGAGGCCCCGGGTCGGCTCCACCGTGCTCACCCTCCAGCGCGTCGATCCGCCGGAGGCGGCCGACGACGCCGTCGATCTGGCGGCGACGCTCTTCAGGCAGCGCCGAAAGATGCTGAGGCGCAGCCTCGACGTCGACGATGCCGAGGCCGTCCTGGCCGCCGCCGGCATCGATCCGACGAGCCGGCCGGAGGAGCTGAGCCCCCTCGAGTTCGTTGCCCTCGCTCGGGCGGTCGCCCGGTGAGCGCCGTAGCCGTCGCCGACGCCAACGCCAAGGTGAACCTCGCCCTGCGGGTCGAGCCGGCGCGGGCCGACGGGTATCACCCGATACACGGCATCTTCCAGTCGGTCGACTGGACGGACGAGGTGACGCTCGGTGCGGCGGAAGACGACGAGCTGATCGTCGACGATGCCGAGGCTCCCGGCGACGAGACCAACCTGGCGTGGCGGGCGGCAGACCTCGTGCGGCGGACCGCAGGGTCCACCGATCCGATGCGCATCGCGGTCCACAAGTCGATCCCGGCAGGGGCGGGCCTCGGGGGAGGGAGCGCCGACGCCGCCGCCGCGCTCATGCTGGCGTCCCGCCGGTTCGGTGTCACCTTCGCCGATCTGCGTCACCTCGCCTTTGAGCTGGGAGCCGACGTCCCCTTCGCCCTGGTCGGCGGTACGGCCGTCGTCGGAGGGGTCGGCGAGCTGATCTCCCCGCTGCCGGATGCTTCAGGGTTCGCCCTCTCCATCGTCGTCCCCGACCTCACCCTGGAGACGCCGGCGGTCTACGCCGCCTGGGACGGCCTCGACGGCCCGCAAGGCCCTGCGCTCGGGGCCGATGCCCTCCCGCCTGCCCTCCGCGACCTGGCACCGCTCGCCAACGACCTGTATCCGGCGGCGGTCGTCGTCGCACCCGGGCTCGACGACTGGCGCGCCGAGCTCGAACAGGCCTGGGGAGTTCCCGTGACCATGACCGGCAGCGGCAGCGGCCTGTTCGCCTACTTCCCTACCCGCGACGAGGCCGAGGACGCCGTCGCCGCAGCCCCGTCCACGGCGCGGGCGGCGCGGGCCGTTTCCCCGGTGACCCACGGGTGGCGCATCCACGACGCAAACCCAGAGTTGTAGACGCATATGCCGACCCGGGCCCACAGAATGAAGGGAGGCGAGGCCGTTAACCTTCGTATCCCCGATTGGGGGGTGGTGTAACTGGCAGCACAGGTGGTTTTGGTCCATCCAGTACGGGTTCGAGTCCTGTCCCCCCAGCGATGTCTGATCCGATGACGCTCGGCGTTCTCGTTCTCGCCGCAGGCAAGGGCACGCGGATGAAATCCGAGACGCCCAAGGCCCTTCACACCGCGGCCGGGCGCAGCCTGCTCGGCTGGACGCTGGAGAACACGGCACCGCTCGACGCCGCGGAGACCATCGTCGTCGTGGGTGACGGTGCTGCAGCGGTGATCGGGGAGCTTTCCGCAGGGATCGGCCATGTCGTCCAGGACCCCCAGATCGGCACCGGTGACGCCGTTGCCACCGGGCTCGGGGCCTTCTCCGAATCGATCACGACCGTGCTCGTCATACCGGTGGACATGCCGCTGTTGTCCGCCGACACCCTGCGATCGGTCGTCGATGCTCACGGTGCCTCTCCAGCGGCGGCCACCGTCCTCTCCGCGGTGGTACGCGACCCGGCCGGGTACGGGAGGGTGCTGCGCGACGGCGGGACCGTGGCCGCCATCGTCGAGCACGGAGACGCCTCGCCGGATCAGCTGGCCGTCAACGAGATCAACACCTCGGTGTACGCCTTCGACCGGAAGCCCCTCGAGGGCGCACTGGCCGACCTCGGGAACGACAACGTGCAGGGGGAGTACTACCTCACCGACGTCGTCCGGCTCCTCGCCGACGCCGGTGACGAAGTCGGAGCGGTGACGACCGACGAGACCGAGGCGCTCGGCGTCAACTCGCATGCCGAGCTCGCCGTCGCCGCCGGCGAGCTGAGGAGCCGAATCAACCGGCGGCTCATGGAGGACGGCGTCTGGATGCTCGATCCGGAACGGGTCTACATCGACGCCGGCGTCGACGTGGCGGCCGGTGCCCGCATCTATCCGGACGTGTACCTCGAGGGCGCAACCTCGGTGAGCGCCGGTGCCGAGGTCGGCCCCAACGTGCACGCCACCGACACGGCGATCGCCGAGGGCGCCATGGTGCGCTGGGCGGTGCTCGATCGAGCCTCGGTGGGCCGCAATGCCTCGGTGGGACCGTTCACCCATCTTCGTCCCGGCACCGAACTCGGAGAGCGCACCAAGGCCGGCGAGTTCGTCGGGATCAAGAACTCCACGATCGGCGCCGGTTCCAAGGTGCCCCATCTGGCGTATGTCGGCGATACCGAGATCGGTGAGGACTCCAACCTCGGAGCGGGCACGGTGACCGTCAACTACGACGGGTTCGACAAGCATCGGACCAAGATCGGCAGCCGGGTGCGGATCGGATCCGACACGATGCTGGTCGCTCCCGTCGAGGTCGGAGACGACGCGTACACCGGCGCGGGCTCGGTGATCACGGAGGATGTTTCCCCCGGAGCGCTGGCGATCGGGCGCTCGCCCCAGCAGGAGATACCGGGCTACGCTGAGCGGCGGAAGCGCCGCGCGGCTGAGGAGGCCGAACAGCTGATGGAGGACAGCTGATGGAGCTGGCGGGCCGAAAGAAGATGATGGTGTTCTCGGGCTCGGGCAACGAGCCCCTCGCCAGGGAAGTCGCCGACATCCTCGGGGTCCGCCTCGGCGGCGTGGAGCGATCGGTGTTCGCCAACGGCGAGATCTACATCCACTACACCGAGAGCGTCCGGGGCGCCGACTGCTTCGTGATCCAGAGCCACACCGATCCGATCAACTTCCACATCATGGAGCAGTTGATCATGATCGATGCGTTGATGCGGGCCTCTGCGAAGCGGATCACCGCCGTGATCCCCTTCTACGGCTACGCCAGGCAGGACAAGAAGGGACGTCCCCGCGAGCCGATCTCGGCCCGGCTGATGGGTGATCTCTTCCTCCAGGCCGGTGCCGATCGCATCGTGTCGGTTGATCTCCACACCGGCCAGATCCAGGGCTTCATCGACGCCCCCTTCGATCACCTCACCGCGATGAAGCTGTTCGCCGACTACATCAGCGACACCCTGGAAGGCCCGACGACGATCGTCTCGCCGGACGCCGGTCGGGTGAAGCTGGCCGCCCGCTACGGGCGCCATCTCGACGCAGGCGTCGCCTTCGTCCACAAGCGCCGGCCCACCGACGTCCGGAACGAGGCCGAGACCCTGTGGGTGGTCGGCGAGGTGGCCGACCGCCACGCCATCATCGTCGACGACATGATCGACACCGCCACGACCGTGGTCGGCGCCGCCGATCTCCTCAAGGAGCGGGGGGCGCTCTCGGTGCGCGTCGTCGCCACCCACGGCGTCCTCTCGCCGCCGGCGGTCGACCGGATCAAGAACGCACCGATCGACGAGCTGGTGATCACCAACTCGCTGCCGGTTCCAGACGATGCCCAGCACCTCGACATGCTCACCGTGCTGTCGATCGGCCCCATCCTCGCCGGCGCGATGAACGCGATCTTCGTCGACGCCTCGGTGAGCGAGATCTTCCAGGGCGAGAACATCTAGTCGAGCCGACGCCCGTTCCTATCAAGTCGGATCGAGGCTGAACACGGTGCGCTCGCCGGTGGCGGCGTAGTGTTCGCCGAAGGCGGGCCAGGCGGCGACGAGCTGCGGCCACCAGCGCTCCGCCGCCGCCGCGTCGAGCTCGGTAGCCGCCACGTCCATGGTTCGTCCGTCGACCCTGATCCGAGCCCACCCGGCGGAACGCAGGTTGAGCACCCAGGGGTTCCGCCGCTCGCCTGGAGGACGGGCGTTGGCAACGACGTATCGCTCGTCGTCGCGGACGTAGATGAGCGGAACGGTCCGCGCCGCACCGGACCGGCGACCCGCGGTGGTCAGGAGCAGCGTCGGCACGGCCAGGCTGCTGATCGGGGCCAGACGTCCTCCCGATGCGCGCACGAGGAACCGGTCGACCGGGCTCACGACGTGCTTCACCAGCCAGACCGATACCGGGTGCGATCCGATCCGGCCGAGCCGGGTGGCTGCACCGGGCACGCTCACCTCGCGGCCTGCCAACGCGTCGTGCGTCTGTACATCGCCGCCATCGTATGGACGGCGGCGGCGGGCGCCTAGGGCCCATCGGCCTGGCAATCCTCGGGAGCTGCGGCCTAGGGTCGGCCCATGGACACGCACACCATCACGCTGAACACCGGCAGGAACCGCGGCACGTTCGATCTCACCGGCGACGTCGCTGCCTTCGTGGCCGGCAAGGGCGACGGCCTCGTGTCGGTGTTCGCTCCGCATGCCACCGCTGGGATCGCCATCATCGAGACCGGGGCGGGTAGCGACGCCGACCTCATGGACGCCATCGACACCATCCTCCCCAGGACGAACGACCGCTACCGCCATCGCCACGGCTCCGAGGGCCACGGTGCCGATCATGTGCTGCCCGCCTTCGTGGCGCCCTCGATCACGATCCCCGTGGAGGACGGCCGGATGGCCCTGGGCACGTGGCAATCGGTCGTGCTCGTCGATCCGAACGCCGACAACCCGAACAGGAGGATCCGGCTCGACTTCGTCCCCGGCTGAGGGTTGCCGCGCCCGGCGCCTACACTTGCCCCGCTTCACATCCGTCGAGGAGCCCAGCCATGGAACAGGTGACGCTGCGCGCAGAGAAGCGCGAGGAAACCGGGAGCAGGCCGGCGCGCCGCATGCGCAGGAAGGGGCGCGTCCCCGCCGTCGTGTACGGCGGCGCGCTCGAGCCGATGCCGGTCAGCGTCGACCGGCGCGAGCTGTACACAACGCTGCACACCGAGGCGGGCCTCAACGCGATCATCAGCCTGGTGACGGAGGGAGATGGGGAGGTGCTCACCGTCGCCCGTGAGATCCAGCGGGACCCGGTGAGGGGCGATATCACGCACCTCGACCTGATCCAGGTGTCGCTCGACGTCGCGATCGAGGCCGAGGTCGCCCTGGATTACGTCGGCACCCCGGCCGGTGTACGCGAGGAGGGGGGCTTCGTCGAGTCGATCGAGACCTCGGTGCTGCTGCGCGCCCTGCCCACGGCGATCCCGTCGTCGATCGAGGTCGACATCACCGAACTCGGGATCGGCGACACGCTTCGGGTCGAGGACCTGCCGGCCATCGAGGGCGTCACCTATGTCACCGACATCGACCGGCCGCTGGTGACGGTGCTCCTGCCCGCCGCTGAGGAAGAGCCCGAGCCCGAGCTCGAGCTGGTCGAGGGCGAAGAGCTGGTCGAGGGCGAAGCCGAGGAGCCCGAAGAGGCAGCCGAGGCCGAACCCGCCGAGGCCGCCGGCGAGTCCGCAGAAGAGGGCTGATCGGCGACGTGGCCTCCGGCCTGATCGTCGGTCTGCAGAACCCCGGCTCCGAATACGACGGCACGCGCCACAATCTCGGTGCCGAGGTGGTGGCGGCGATTGCGCCGGACACCCGCTTCAAGCGGGCCAGGCGCTGGGGGCGTGCATCGGTTGCCCCGGTCCGGATCGGCGACCGTGAGGTGATCCTCGCCCTGCCCAGGACCTTCATGAACCAGTCGGGTGATGCGGTCGGCTCGCTCGTCCGCTACTACGGAGTCGATGGCGACGATCTGCTCGTGATCCACGACGACATCGACCTGCCGTTCGGCAAGATGCGGGTCCAGTTCGGCGGTGGAGGGGGTGGCCACAACGGCGTGCGCTCGGTGGTGCGCTCCCTCGGCTCGGAGGATTTCTGGCGGCTCAAGATCGGGGTCGGCAGGCCTCCCGCCCACCTCGATCCCGCCGACTACGTGCTGAAGCGGTTCAGTAAGGTCGAGCGGGACGCCATGGACGACGTCCTGATCCGTGCCGCCCAGGTCGCCGAGGTGTTCGCCACCGAGGGCGGAGAAGCGGCGCGACAACGCGCCGGGGAGCTCAACCAGGAGGGCGGATGATGCCGGGGCTGGTCGCCGCCATCGACCAGGGAACGACGAGCTCGCGATGCGCCCTCGTCGATCACGAAGGCGCGGTCGTCGCCATGCATCAGATCGAGCACGCCCAGATCTATCCCGCACCGGGCTGGGTGGAGCACGACGCCGCCGAGATCCGCGACAACGTTTCCACCGTGGTGGCACAGGCGGTGGGCGGCGCAGGCGACGAGCTCGTGGCCGTCGGCATCACCAATCAGCGAGAGACGACCGTGCTGTGGTCCCGAGAGACCGGTGAGCCCGTCGGCAACGCCGTCGTCTGGCAGGACACCAGGACCGCCGAGCTCTGCCGGGCGCTGGCCGGCGACGCCGGCGCCGACCGCTTTCGAGCGCGCACCGGCCTGCCGCTGGCCACGTACTTCTCCGGGCCGAAGATCCGCTGGCTCCTCGACAACGACCCCGAGCTGCGTCGAGCGGCCGAGGCGGGCGAGGTCGCCTTCGGGACGATGGACTCGTGGGTGGCGTGGAATCTGACGGGTGAGCACGTCACCGACGTCACCAATGCCGGCCGCACGATGTTGATGGATCTCGAGACCCTCGACTGGTCCGCCGAGTTGCTCGACGCCTTCGGCGTTCCCGCCGCGATGCTGCCCCGAATCGTTCCTTCCTCGGGCGTCATTGCCCCGTCCTCGCTCGAAGGAGCGCCGCTGGCTGGCATCCTGGGCGACCAGCAGGCGGCGCTGTTCGGCCAGGCCTGCTTCGCACCCGGCGAGGCCAAGAACACCTACGGAACCGGGTGCTTCCTCCTCCTCAACACCGGTGGGGCCGCGGTGGCTTCTTCCAACGGCATGCTGACCACCGTCGCCTATCAGATCGAAGGCTCTCGGGCGGTCTACGCGCTCGAAGGCTCTGTTGCCATCGCAGGCGCCGCGGTCCAGTGGCTGCGCGACGGCCTCGGGCTGATCGAGTCGGCTTCCGAGGTCGAGGCAATGGCCGCAGGCGTCGACGACAACGGCGGCGTCTACTTCGTGCCCGCGTTCTCGGGTCTCTACGCCCCCTGGTGGCGCGACGACGCCAGGGGGGTGATCGCCGGGCTCACCCGGTTCGCCACCGCCGGCCATCTGGCCCGGGCCACGCTCGAAGCCACCGCCTATCAGACCAGGGATGTCCTGGGGGCGATGGAGACCGATGCCGGATCATCCCTTGCCGCGCTCAAGGTCGACGGGGGGATGGTGGTCAACGATCTGCTGATGCAGTTCCAGGCGGACATTCTGGATGTGCCGGTGGTGCGACCCAGGGTGAACGAGGCGACGGTGCTGGGTGCGGCATATGCCGCCGGGCTCGCCGTCGGCTTCTGGGAGGACCTCGACGAGCTGCGCTCCCACTGGGCCGTCGACCGGACGTTCCACCCGTCGATGACCGAGGTCGAACGAGAGACCCTCTATGCCGAGTGGCTCAAGGCGGTGTCGAAGAGCACCGGGTGGGTCAGCGGGGCCGGGCCCGCCGTCACGTAGCATCGCGGCATGTCCATCCCGAATCTGCTGGCGGTAGCACGTGTGCTGTTGACGCCGGTGGCGATGGTGCTCATCCTGCGCTCGCCGGACAGCGACGCGATGAGGATCACCGCCTTCGTCCTGTTCGTCGTCGCGGCGCTCACCGACTACGCCGATGGGTATCTGGCCAGGCGCTGGCAGATCACGACGGTGATGGGCGGTTTCCTCGACCTGCTGGCCGACAAGGTGCTGGTCACCGGGGCACTGATCGCCCTGGTCGAGATCGGGACAACGTCGACGTGGGCGGCTTTTCTCATCATCGCCAGGGAGATCGCGGTCATGGCCCTGCGCAGCGTCGCCGCGCTCGATCAGTCGACGGTGCCGCCGAGTGCCTTCGGAAAGTCGAAGGCGGCGATCCAGTTCACCGCGGTCGCGGTGGCGATCTTCAAGCCGGACATCGTGCTCGGGCCGTGGCGTCTCGACCAATGGCTGATGGCGGTGGCGGTGATCGTCACGCTGGTGTCGGCCGGGGACTACTTCGCCAAGTTCCGGGCCGTACTCTCGCCACAACGCGAGACCTGATCGCAAACACCGGCGCCGTTACCCTCCGGCGCGTGGCGGCTCCCCTCAGCTCCGTTCTCGATCGCTTCGGCCGCGACCTCGTCCCGGCCTTCGAAGGACGGCTGGTCGTCCCTCCGCCGCTGCGGGCGGTGGTGCTCGCCGGCAGCGCCAGGCGCCTCGAACGACCGGTGCTCGCGGTGGTTCCCGGTGAACGCGAGGCCGAGGACCTCGCCGAGGACGCCACCCTGTTCGGGCCGGCGCTCCACCTTCCGGCATGGGAGACCCTCCCCTTCGAGCACGTCTCTCCGAGCGTCGCCACGATGGCGGATCGGGTCGTGGCGCGACACGCCCTCGCTTCGATGGAACCGGTGGTGGTCGTGGCATCGGTGCGAGCGGCGATGCAACGGCTCAGCCCGACTCCGGTCGATCCGATCGTTCTCGGAAAAGGGGAGCAGACGGCGGGTTTCGACGCCGTCGTGGACCGGCTCGTCGCCCTCGGCTACGAGCGCACGGGACGGGTGGAGCGCCACGGCGAGTTTGCAGTTCGGGGTGGGATCATCGACGTGTTCCCGGTCCAAGCCGTCCACCCGGTGCGCCTCGACTTCTATGGCGACGAGGTCGAGGAGATCCGGCCGTTCTCGGTGGGCACACAGCGGTCCGACGGCACCCAGCACGAGGTGGCCGTCTACCCGGCCGGGGAGCTGCTGATCGACGACGCCGTCATGCAGCGGGCGGGGGAGCTCGCCGGTTCCGAGCCGTGGGCGGCGTCGACGTGGGACCGCATCGCCGAGGGGATCTCGTTCCCCGGCATCGAGTCGTGGCTGCCCTGGCTGGCCCCGGCGCAGACGCTCCTCGAAACCGCAGGCGTGCCCACCGTCATGTTCGATCCGGCCCGAGCGAGCGACCGAGCGCGCGAGCTGATGGCGGAGGAACAGGACCTGGCCACGGCGTTGGCCGGGACCTGGGGACCCGACGCCCCCGCGGCCGGTGATCACCCACCGCTGTACCTCCCGCTCGAGACGCCCCGGGTTCTCGAGGCCCCGCCGCTGGCGGCCGGCCCGACCGACGAGGGCTACGAAGTCGGCCCCTTCGGTGCCACCCCAGGTGAGCCCGAGTCGATTGCCGGCGAGATCAGCCGCTGGAGCTCACGGGGTGTCGACATCGTCGTGGCGATGGACGGAGCGCCGGCGGCCGAACGGGTCGCCCGCGTCCTCGCCGAGTCCGGCGCCGGTCTGCCCGTTGCCGACACGCTCGAGCGGGTGACGCCGACCGTGCTGCCGACGGGTATCCATCAGGGTTTTGTGTTCCCCGCCATCGGGACCGGCGTCGTCGGCGAGCGTGAGATCGCCGGTCGGCAGCGGTCCCACCGCACGGTCCGAGCGGGTCGTGGGGACCGCGGGGAAGAGGCATACCGCGACCTGACCCCTGGAGACTTCGTGGTGCATCACCACCACGGCATCGGCCGGTTCCAAGGGCTCGTCCACCGGGAGATGGCGGGTGCTTCCCGCGAGTACCTGCTGATCGACTACGCCGCAGGCGACCGCCTCTACGTTCCCACCGATCAGCTGGCGGCGGTGCGCCGATACACCGGCGGGGAGAGCCCGCGGCTGTCGCGGATGGGCGGGACCGACTGGTCCCAGACGAGGAGCAAGGTTCGGAAGGCCGTGGCGGTGGTCGCCGAGGACGTCGTCGCCCTCCATCGCGAACGCGCCGCCGCAGTCGGTCATCGCTTCGAGCCGGATACCCCGTGGCAGCAGGAGTTCGAGGCCTCGTTCCCCTACGAGGAGACGGTCGACCAGCTCGCTGCCATCGAGGATGTCAAGGCGGACATGGAGAGCCCGATGCCGATGGATCGCCTCATCTGCGGCGACGTCGGTTTCGGCAAGACCGAGGTCGCGCTCCGTGCCATCTTCAAGGCAGTCCAGGAGGGGAGGCAGGCGGCGCTGCTGGTCCCGACCACACTCCTCGCCCAGCAGCACTTCGCCACGATGGAAGACCGCCTCGGGCCCTACCCGATCCGTGTCGAGATGCTCAGCCGGTTCCTGACCTCGGGGGAGCAGGCAAAGGTCGTGCGCGGCATCGCCGACGGCACCGTCGACGTCGTCGTCGGCACCCACCGGCTGCTTTCCGACGACGTGTCCTTCAAGAATCTCGGCCTCCTCGTCGTCGATGAGGAGCAGCGCTTCGGGGTCGGCGCCAAGGACAAGCTGAAGGCGATCCGCGCCTCGGTCGATGCCTTGACGCTGACGGCGACACCGATCCCGAGGACGCTCGAGATGGCGCTCACGGGGATCAGGGACGTGAGCCAGATCCGGACGGCGCCCGAAGACCGGCACCCGATCCTCACCTACGTGGGCCCCCACGACACCCAGGCCGTGTCGGCGGCCATCCGGCGTGAGATGCTGCGCGAAGGCCAGGTCTTTTACGTCCACAACCGGGTCCAGTCGATCGACCACGCCGTGGTCAGGCTCCGTGACCTCGTTCCCGACGCGCGGATCGCCGTCGCCCACGGTCAGATGAGCGAGGGGCAGCTCGAACAGGTCATGTTCGACTTCTGGAACAGGGAGTACGACGTGTTGGTCGCCACCACCATCATCGAGTCGGGGCTCGACCTGCCCCAGGTCAACACGCTGATCGTGGAGCGCGCCGACCGGCTCGGGCTGGCGCAGCTCTACCAGCTGCGGGGCAGGGTCGGGCGGTCGAGCCAGCGTGCCTACGCCTACCTGTTCCATCCGCCCGAGGAGCGGATTCCCGAGACGGCACACCGGCGTCTCGAGGCGATCGGGGAGTTCTCCGAGCTCGGCTCGGGGTTCGAGCTGGCGATGCGCGACCTGGAGATCCGGGGAGCCGGGTCGATCCTCTCCGAGACCCAGTCGGGACACATCGCCGCCGTTGGATTCGATCTCTACACCGAGCTGGTCGCCGACGCGGTCAACGACCTCAAGGGCACTCCCGTCGAGGCAGAACCCGAGATCGACATCAGGATCGATCTCCCGATCGACGCCCGTCTCTCCGACGACTACGTCCACGACGCCGACGGCCGTCTCGAGGGGTACCGCAGACTGGCCGCCGCCATCTCGCCCGAGGCCGTGGACGACGTCGTCGCCGAGTGGCTCGATCGGTACGGACCGCTGCCCCCGGAGGCCGAGGCGCTCATCGACGTGGCCAGGCTGCGGGTTGCCGCCGCCGATGCGGGGGTGGAGGAGGTGGTGATGGTCAGGGACGAGGTTCGGCTGGCACCGGTCGAGCTCAAGGCCTCCCAGGAGGTGCGGCTCGAGCGGCTGGCTTCCGGTTGGGTGATCCGTGAGGCCACCCTGTTCATCCCGGCACCCCGCGGCGAAGGAAACATCGCCGCCACGCTGCGGGCCTTCGTGGAGTCGCTGTGGAAGATCGAGTGATGCTCGGCGGTGTCGAGGGGGGTGGAACCAAGTTCTTGTGCATCGCCGGCACCGGGCCCGACGACATCGCCGCCGAGGCAACGATCCCGACGACGACACCGGAGGAGACGCTGGCCGCGGTGATCGCGTTCTTCCGGGACCTCGAGATCGCCGGGCTCGGGGTCGCCACCTTCGGACCGATCGACCTCGATGCGGGTCGGCTCGTCGGGACCCCGAAGCCCGGCTGGTCGGACACCGACGTCGCCGGGACCCTGGCCGCCGGCACCGGTGTTCCGGTGGCGGTCGACACCGACGTCAACGGGGCCGCCCTCGGGGAGGGCCGCTGGGGCGCAGGCCGTGGCTACGACACGTTCCTCTACGTCACCGTCGGGACCGGCATCGGGGGAGGCGGCCTCATCCGCGGCGCACCCATGCACGGTCTGATGCACCCCGAGATGGGCCATATGCGGATCCCGCGCCATCCCGAAGACACGTTCCCCGGTCGGTGCGCTTTCCACGGCGATTGCCTGGAGGGGCTGGCCTCGGGCCCTGCGATCGCCGAGCGCTGGCGCCGACCGCCCGAGGACCTCGATGAGGATCGGGCTGCCGCGGTCGAACTCGAGGCCTTCTATCTCGGCGTTGCGTTCGCCAACCTCGCCCTGGTCGTGTCGCCGCAGCGGATCATCGCGGGGGGCGGTGTCCTCGCCCTACCCGGACTGATGGAAGCGACCGGTCGAGTCATGATGGAGACCCTCGGCGGGTACCTGGAGCGCATCCCCGAGCCGACCGGCTACCTGGTCGCGCCCGGCCTCGGGTCGCGATCGGGCGCGCTCGGCGGGCTCGTGCTGGCCGAGGGGGTCGCTCCGACCTGAACGGCTACCGTGACGGATCCGGAGGGATCCACGTGGCCGACATCGCCATCCGCACCGAGGCGCTCGTCAAGGAGTACGGCAGTGTCAGAGGTCTCGACGGCCTCGACCTCGAGGTCCCCGCCGGCGAGGTCTTTGGATTCCTCGGGCCCAACGGAGCCGGCAAGACGACGACGATCCGCCTGTTGATCGATCTCATCCGACCGACCAGCGGCACCGCGACGGTCCTCGGCCACGACCCGAGACACAGCGGTGTCGAGCTGCGGCGCCGCATCGGGTACCTGGCGGACGACTTCGTCGTCGACGGGCGCCAGACCGGCACCGAGCTGCTCACCTACCTCGGAAACCTCCGCGGGGGCGTTCCCTCCGGCCGCATCGACGAGCTCGTCGACCGCCTCGATCTCGACCCGGCCAAGAAGATCAAGTCGCTGTCGAGGGGGAACCGCCAGAAGGTCGGCGTCGTCCAGGCCTTCATGCACGACCCCGAGCTGTTCATCCTCGACGAGCCGACCAGCGGCCTCGATCCGTTCCTCCAGCACGAGTTCGCGGCCATGGTCAGGGAGGCCGTCGACGAGGGACGGACGGTGTTCATGTCGTCGCATGTGATGAGCGAGGTCCAGCGGGTCGCCGATCGAGTCGCGATCATCCGCCGGGGCCGCCTCACCGCCGTCGAAGACGTGGAACGGCTGCGGCACCTGGCGAGACGCCGGGTCGAGGTCCTCTTCGGCGATCCGGTCCGCGTCGAGGAGTTCTCAGGCATCCCCGAGGTCGGCGACGCGGTGGTCGAGGACCGGGTGCTCAGGTGCGTGCTCGACGGACGTGCCGACGCCTTCATGAAGGCTGCCGCCCGCCACGAGGTGATCACGATCACCGCCGACGAGCCCGAGCTCGAGGATCTCTTCTTCGACCTCTACAACGACGCGAGGGACGATGCTGGCTAATCCGTTCACGAAATGGCTGTGGGACGCCCGCCGATCGCTGCCGGCCTGGGCGCTGGCCATCGCCGCCGTTGGTGGTCTGTACGCCGCCTTCTGGCCGACGGTCGACAACCCCGACCTGCTCGCCGCCCTGGACAGCTACCCCGACGCGCTCCTCGAGGCGATCAACTACACCGACATCGCCACCGCCGCCGGGTACGTCAGCGCCACCGTCTACGGGCTATTGGCGTCGCTGCTGATCATCGTGTACTCCACCGCCGCGGGAGCCCGGATCATCGCAGGCGACGAGGAGGCGGGGACGCTCGACCTGATCCTCGCCCACCCCGTGGCTCGCACTCGACTGGCGCTCGATCGTTACGCCGCTTTCCTGGTCAGCGTGGTGATCATCGCGGCGACGATCTGGCTCGTCATGCTGGCGCTGACCCGTCCCGCCCGCCTCGAAGGGATCTCGATGGAGGGCTGGGCCGCCCAGCACCTGCACCTGGTGCTGTTCGCCGCGTTCTTCGGCGGACTCGTCTACGCCGTGGGCGCCGCCACCGGGCGCAGGGCCTACGCGATCGCGGTCGGTGCCGCGGTCGGTGTGCTCGGGTACGCCGCCAACGGGATCTTCCCCCAGGTCGAGGGCCTCGAGTGGACGAAGCGCCTCTCGCCCTTCAATTGGCTGAACGGGAGCACCCCGCTGACGAACGGGGTCGACTGGGGTGCCATCCTGCTCATGGCGGGCTTGGCGGCGGCGTTCGTCGCCGTTGGCACCTGGGCGCTCACCCGTCGCGACGTCGCGGTGTGATCACCCCGGATGGTCGGCGCCGCCAACGGCTCTAGCCTACGAGCGCCATGAGCATCGCGATCTCCACCTCCGGTCTCGTCAAGCACTTCGGCACCACGGTCGCCCTCGACGGGCTCGACCTCGAGGTCGCCACCGGTGAAGTGCACGGGTTCCTCGGCCCCAACGGAGCCGGGAAGACCACCACCACGCGCATCCTGCTCGGCCTGATCCGCGCCGATGCAGGGGAGGCCGTGCTGCTCGGGGGCGATCCCTGGAACGATGCGACCGAGCTGCATCGCCGCCTCGCCTACGTCCCGGGCGACGTGGCCCTCTGGCCCAACCTCACCGGCGGTGAGGTGATCGATCTCCTCGGCCGGATGCGCGGCGGTCTCGACGAGCAGCGCAAGGACGATCTGCTCCTCCGCTTCGACCTCGACCCGACGAAGAAGGGGAGAACCTATTCGAAGGGCAACCGGCAGAAGGTGGCGCTGGTCGCGGCGCTGGCCTCCGACGTCGAGCTGCTCATCCTCGACGAGCCGACCGCCGGTCTCGACCCCCTGATGGAGGCAGAGTTCCGTGCGGTCATCGAGGAGGACCGCGACAACGGCAGCACCGTGCTGCTCGCCAGCCACATCCTCGCCGAGGTGGAGGCCCTGTGCGATCGCGTCAGCATCATCAGGGACGGCGTGATCGTCGAGACCGGAAGCCTCGCCGATCTCCGCCACCTGACCCGTACGACGGTCTCGGCACAGCTGGCAGGCAACCCGACCGGGCTCGGCGACCTTCCCGGCGTTCACGCCCTCTCGGTCGGCGACGGGAGGGTCGACTTCGAGGTGGACACGGACCGGATCGACGACGTGATGCGGCACCTCGCCGCGCTCGGGATCAAAGACCTCGTCAGCCATCCCCCGACCCTCGAGGAGCTGTTCCTCCGCCACTACCAGACCGAGATCCCCCAGTGACCACCCTGACCGGGACCGGGAAGCTCATCCGGTTCATCCTGCGTCGCGATCGTCTGCTGCTGCCGATCTGGGTCGCCGTCCTCTCCCTCATACCGCTCGCCGTGGCTTCGGCGTTCGAGGGCCTGTATCCGACGCTGGAATCCCGGCTCGAGCTCATGGGCACGCTGGTGTCCAACCCCAGCCTGATCGCCCTCCTCGGTCCGCTGTACGACGCGTCCATCGGTGGCCTCACCGTGTGGCGAATCGGCGCCATCGGTGGGGTCTTCGTGTCGCTGATGGCGGTGCTCACCGTGATCAGGCACACCCGCGTCGAAGAGGAGACCGGCCGGCGGGAGCTCCTCGGCTCGACCGTGGTCGGGCGCCATGCGCCGCTGACCGCGGCGCTCCTCGTCGTGTCGGCGACCGGGCTGATCATCGGAGTGATCATCGCCGCCGGCCTCATCGCCACCGGCGAGGCAGCCGCCGGCTCGGTGGCCTTCGGCCTGGGATGGGCGATGGTCGCGATCGTCTTTGCCGCGGTCGGTGGAGTGGCCGCACAGCTCACCCCGAACTCGGGAGGTGCCAGGGGCATCGCCATCGCGGTGATCGCCGTGGCGTTCCTCATCAGGATGGCAGGGGATGGGAACGACACCGTCAACTGGCTGTCGTGGTTCTCGCCCTACGGCTGGTTCACCAGACTCCGTCCCTATGCCGACGAGCAGTGGTGGGTGGTGCTGCTCTTCGCGGGGCTGGCGCTCGTGCTGGGAGGCGCCGCGTTCCGACTCTCGTCGCAACGAGACGTCGCCGCCGGCGTCTTCGAGCCCCGACCGGGCCCGGCGACGGCGGCACCCGGACTGAGCACCCCGCTCGGACTGGCCTGGCGGTTGCAGCGCCCCGCGCTGCTCGGCTGGTCGGTCGGCCTGGTGCTGTTCGGCTCGGTGTGGGGCGGTCTCGGGGACAGCATGAGCCAGATCTTCGATGAGAACCCCGGGTTCGCCGAGATCTTCGAACGGCTCGGCGGCGACCAGGCGCTCATCGACATCTTCTTCTCGGCGGCCATGGGCTTCGTCGCCTACATCGCCGCCGCCTACGCGGTGCGCGCCACGCTGCGTCTCCGCACCGAGGAAGAGGGACTCCGGGCCGAGCCGATCCTGGCGACCGCCGCGCCCCGCCTCAACTGGGCCGGCAGCCACCTCGTCTTTGGACTGGCGGGCCCGGTGATCATGATGATCCTCGCCGGCGCCGTCGCAGGACTCGTGTACGGCCTGTCCATCGGAGAGGTCGGCGGCAACGTGCCCCGGCTCGTCGAGACCGCGCTGCTCTCGATCCCCGCGGTGTGGGTCATGGTCGGCATCGCGATGGTGCTGTTCGGCCTGGTGCCCCGGTATGCCCCCGTGGCGTGGGCCCTGCTCGTCGGGTTTCTGATCGTGGGCCTTCTCGGGCAGGTGCTCCAGTTCCCGCAGTGGGCCATCGACCTCTCGCCGTTCTCCCACACCCCCACCCTCCCGGGCGCCATCAGCCCGGTGCCGCTGGTCGTGTTGACCGGAACGGCCGTCGCCCTCACCGCGGCAGGTCTCGCCGGGTTCCGTCGCCGCGACCTGACCTGATGGCGCGCCACGTCGCCCTTCTCCGAGCCATCAACACGCCGGGAAGGAACATCACGATGGACCGGATCGAGGCCGCCTTCGAGGCGTCGGGTCTCGACAACGTGGAGACGTTCATCGCCTCGGGCAAATGTGGTCTTCGAGGGAGATGGCGAGGTCGTCCGGAGCCTCGGGATGCCGACGACGCAGCGTTCTCACCGCACCGTGCAGCGGATCGCCGACGAGTACCTTCGCTGAGGTCAAGCCCCGGCGAGGGCATCCCAGTCGATCGAATCCGGATCGACGAGGATGCGGTCCACGGCGGGCATCGGGTACTTGAGGCCGTTGCCGCAGTTGAAGAGGACCACCCGATCACCGGGATCGACGAGCCCGCGTGCGAGCGCCGCCTCGTAGGCGGCGATGGTGGCGGCTCCCTCGGGAGCGGTCAGGATCCCGTCGGAGGCGGCAATGCGCCGTTGCGCGAGGAGGATGTCCTCGTCGGGCACGGCGATGCCGAAGCCGTCGCTCTCCCGGATCGCCCGGAGCATGAGGAAGTCGCCGATGGCGGCAGGCACGCGGATGCCCGAGGCGATCGTCTCGGCGTCCTCCCACCGCTCGGCGCGATCGGCACCCTCCTCCCAGGCCTTCACGATCGGGGCACAGCCGGTCGACTGCACGGCCACCATCCGGGGGAGTCGTTCGCCGATCCATCCCAGCGCCCTGAGCTCGTCGAACGCCTTCCACATCCCGATCAGCCCGGTGCCGCCGCCGGTGGGGTAGAAGATGACGTCGGGCACCTCCCACCCGAGCTGATCGGCGAGCTCGAACCCCATCGTCTTCTTCCCTTCGATCCGATAGGGCTCCTTGAGCGTGGAGACGTCGAACCACCCCATCGGCGCTGTTCCCGCGGCCACGATCCCGGCGCAGACGTCGATCAAGGCGTCGACGCGGAACACCACCGCACCCTGCATCGCGGTCTCGCGCACGTTGATCTCCGGCGTGTCCCTGGGGCAGAAGACGTAGCTCTCGAGCCCGGCCCTTCCGGCGTACGCGGCCAGGGCGGCGCCCGCGTTCCCGTTGCTGGCCATCGCCAACCGACCGAGCCCGAAGGATGCGGCCTTCGAGACTGCCGCGGCGACGCCCCTGGCCTTGAACGAGCCCGTCGGGAGGCGGCCTTCGTCCTTCACGAGGACACCGGGATGACCGCCGAGCTCGAGGAGCGGAGTCGAAGTCTCACCCAGCGTGACGATCTCGCGCTCGCCGACCGGCAGCAGCTCACGGTATCGCCACATGCCCTCGGGCCGTACCGTCAGCGAGTCACGGTCGACCTCACGGGCGAGGCGATCCAGGTCGTAGCGCACCAGGAGGGGCTTGCCCCGGTTCGAGAGACCGATCGGCTCGTCCGCCGGGTAGCGCTCGCCGGTGGCCGAGCATTCGAGGTGGCTGACATAGCTGGCTGCCGGGCCCGGATCGAGCATTCCGGCGAGTGTAGGGAGCGGCCGGTGGCCGCCGGGTGTACGACACCTTCGCCTTACAATTGCCGCTCTCGTGCGCACCCCAGTCGCCGTCATCGCCGCCGCGGCCCTCCTCGCCGCGTGCTCCGGCTCGCCGACCGTTGCCAGCGTCAACGGTGAGCCGATCAGCGCCGACGACGTCTACGCGCTCAGAGCCGCCCCGCCCGAGGGCGCCGTCATCGCGGGAGACCCCTTCCGTCGGGACCTCAACCTCCTCATCGTCAACATCGCCCTGCGAACCGCGGCCGAGGAGCAGTACGGCCTCGAAGGTCTGGACGACGCCGACCGTCTCGCCGCCAGGATCGCCGATCCGCCCGAGCAGGAGCGAGCGGTCTTCGCCGGCATCGGGTCGAACCCCGAGCTCGGCGAGGCGTACGCCAGGGGCGCCGCCGAGTACTTCCTCCTGAGGGAGTCGGTGCTCGGCGAGCTCGCGGTCGACGGTCTCGGGCAGCCAGAGACCGATGCCCTGTTCAACGCCTGGGCCAACGCCGCCGTCGAGGCCGCCGAGGTCGTCATCAGCTCCCGGGTCGGCATCTGGGGCGGCCGCGACGGCGTGCTTCCACCCCCTTGATGGAGCCGCAGCTCACGATCGTTGGCCTGGGTCCGGCCGGACTCGATCGCCTGCGAGCGGCCGATCGGGCCATTCTGGAGCGGCCCCAGGCCACCGTGGTGCTGCGGACGAGGGAACACCCGGCTGCGGCCGAACTGGCGGAGACGCGCCCGGTGATCGCCTGCGACGACCTCTACGAGGCGGCCAGCGACTTCGATGAGCTGTACGAGGCGATCGCGACCCGGATACTCGAAGCGGCGGCCGTCGGCCCGGTCGTGTACGCAGTGCCCGGCTCGGCCGTGGTTGGAGAGCGGACCGTGCCCCTCCTCATCGAGCGTGCGGCGGACGCAGGGATCCAATACCGGATCGTTCCGGGCGAGTCCTTCATCGACCTGGCGTGCGCGGCGGTGATGCTTGATCCGATCGCCGATGGCCTCCAGGTCGTGGACGCCCGGTCGCTCCCCGACCCCCTCCCGTTCCATGTGCCCACGTTCATCACCCAGATCGACACGCCGCTCGTCGCCGCCGATGTGGTGGTGAGCCTGTCCCGAACCCTGCCGAACGACCACGAGGTCACCGTCATCGACCGGATCGGAGACCGCGACGCCGCGGTGGTCTCGATGCCGCTCACGGAGCTGTCCGGAGCCGCCGTCGGACCCCGCACCACGCTGTTCGTGCCGCCCGCCTCCGTCGGCGTGCTCGGGCTCATCGCCACGAACCGCGTCCTGCGCCTCGAGTGCCCCTGGGACGCCGAGCAGACCCACCACACCCTCATCAGCCACCTCATCGAGGAGACCTACGAGACCGTCGACGCCGTCTCGAAGCTCCCGGCTGCCGCACCAGGGGGCGAGATCGATCTCGGGGCATACGCCGTCCTCGAGGAGGAGCTCGGTGATCTCCTGATCCAGGTCGTGTTCCACTCGACGATGGCCAGTGAGGCCGGCGCCTTCGACTTCGACGAGGTCGCCGATGGCATTCGTCGGAAGATCGTCGGCAGACACCCCCACGTGTTCGGCGACGTCGAAGTGAGCGGTTCCGGCGAGGTCATCGGCAACTGGGAGGAGATCAAGACCGTTGAGAAGGGACGCGAGTCGCTGATGGACGACGTTCCTGCCGCGTTGCCCGGGCTGGCCAGGGCCGACAAGATCCAGAGCCGTGTTGCCGCCGTCGGGTTCGACTGGGCCGAGGCTGCTCCCGTCTTCGACAAGGTCGAAGAGGAGCTGGGTGAGCTGCGTGCGGCCGCCGGGGACGAGGATCGGGCCACGACGGAGCTCGGAGACGTCCTCTTCGCCGTTGCCAATCTCTCCCGGCACCTCGGCGTCGATCCCGAGGCCGCCCTGGCCCGAGCCAACGACAAGTTCGAAGCGCGGTTCCGGATCCTGGAGCGTCTCGCCGCAGCACGGGACCTCCGCCTGCGCGATCTCTCCCTCGACGAGCTCGACGCGCTGTGGGACGAGGCCAAGGAGGTCCTCGCAGAATCCCGGTAGGGGTCTACGCTCATCGCGAAATGGCAACGATCGAAACCATCATGGGCAGGGAGATCCTGGACTCCCGCGGGAATCCAACCGTCGAAGCCGAGGTCGTGCTCGGCGACGGTTCGGTGGGCTGGGCCATGGTGCCCTCCGGAGCGTCCACCGGTGCGGCGGAGGCCATCGAGTTGCGCGACGGTGACGGCCGCTACGGGGGAAAGGGCGTGCTCACCGCCGTCGTGAACATCAACGAGAAGATCGCTCCTGCGCTCTTCGGAATCGACGCAACCCGCCAGGAGCAGGTCGATCAGGTGATGATCGACCTCGACGGCACACCGAACAAGGCGGCGCTCGGCGCCAACGCCATCCTTGCGGTTTCGCTGGCGGTGGCCCGTGCCGCAGCCAGCGCGTCGGGGTTGCCGCTGTACCGATACCTGGGCGGGGTCGACGGCCGCGTGCTCCCCGTTCCCTGCTTCAACGTCCTCAACGGCGGCGCCCACGCCGCCAACTCGGTCGATGTCCAGGAGTTCATGCTGGTGCCGGGAGGGCTCCCGTCGTACCGCGAGGCGTTGCGGGCCGGGGTCGAGGTCTATCACGCCCTGGAGCGCCGGCTCGACAAAGACGGTCTGAGCACGAACGTCGGCGACGAGGGGGGGTTCGCCCCCGACCTGTCCGACGATCGAGCGGTCCTGGATGTGATTCTCGCCGCCGTCGCCGACGCCGGCTACGAGGCCGGTGGACAGATCTCGCTTGCGCTCGACGTGGCCGCCTCCGAGTTGTACGAGGACGGGAAGTACACGCTGGCCGGTGCCGAGTTGACCTCGCAGGAGATGGTCGATCATCTCGCCGGTCTCGTTGCCGACTACCCGATCGTGTCGATCGAGGACGGCCTGGACGAGGCGGACTGGGACGGGTGGAAGGCGCTCACCGAACGTCTCGGCAAGCAGGTCCAGCTGGTCGGGGACGATCTGCTGGTGACGAGCGAGGAACTGCTCGAGCGAGCCATCGATCACCACGCCGCCAACGCCATCCTGATCAAGGTGAATCAGATCGGCACCCTCTCAGAGACCCTGCACACGATGGGCACCGCTGCGGTCAACGGCTTCGGCCGAATGGTCAGCCACCGGTCGGGGGAGACCGAGGACCCGTTCATCGCGCATCTCGCCGTGGCCACCAACGCGGGCCAGATCAAGACCGGCGCACCGGCGCGAGGCGAGCGGACCTCGAAGTACAACGAGCTGCTCCGGATCGAGGACGACCTCGGCGACGATGCCCGCTTCCCCGGCTTCCGGCCCTTCGAGGTGCGGACGTGACCGATACCCTCGAACGGCGGATCGCACCGGGGCCGCGGAAGCAGCGCTGGGGCTGGGTGCTCGCCGTCGTCCTCCTCGGCGCCCTGGCGCTGACGGTCTCAGGCGTGTTCCCGTTCCGCCAGCTGATCGAACAGCGTCGTGCCGTTGAGGAGGGTCGACAACAGCTGACCGCCCTCGAGGAGGAGAACCGGAGGCTCGAGGACGACGTGGCCGCGCTCTACACCGACGAGGAGATCGAGCGGGTCGCCCGCGATCAATACGGCCTGGTGCGGCCGGGTGAGACGGGCTACGTCATCGTCAGCCCGCCGGGGGAGGAGCTCGCCGTCGATGCCGAGGCCGTGCCGGTCGAGGATGCTCACCGGCCGTGGTGGGTGCGGTTCTGGGACTGGGTCACGGGGAACGACCTCCGTCGCGATGGATGACGCTGCGGTCGTCGAGGCTCAGCTCGAACGCCCGCCCAGATCGACCGTCGCCGTACTGCAGCGGTGTCATCTCGGTCTTCCCGTCGTGATTGCCGTTCCGCCCTTTCTCGACGACGGGACTCCGTTCCCTACCTCGTACTGGCTGACCTGCCCGCTTGCGGTGCTCCGCATCGGAAGGGTCGAGGCCAAGGGCGGAGTTGGAGCCGCCGAGCAGCTGATCGAGGCCGATCCGGTGTTCGCCGCAGCACACCGGCGGGCGATGGATCGTTACCGGGGCGACCGCGACGCCGGCATCCCGGAGGATCACGAGGGTCCGCGACCGGGCGGCGGGGTCGGAGGGTCGAAGGGCGGCGTCAAGTGCCTGCACGCGCACTACGCCGATCACGCTGCCGGCAACGACAACCCGATCGGTCTGTGGGTGGAGCCGCAGGTCGAGCCCCTCGACTGCACCGTACCCTGCGTCGCCGAGGTGGGTGGTTCCGTGGTCCGCAATCCCGCCTGGGCCGAGCCCACCCGGTGAGACGGGCCGCGGTCGACATCGGGAGCAACACGGTGCGCCTGCTCGTCCTCGACGAGGACGGGAGCGACCTCGAGCGGCGATACGTGGTCACCGGGCTCGGGCGCGGCGTCGATGCGTCGCGGCGGTTTCGCGCCGACGCGGTGGAGCAGTCGCTCGCGGTGCTCACCGACTATCGGGAGATCCTCGATCGATACGGACGCGTGCGGCTCCGAGCCGTTGCCACCTCCGCGACCCGGGACGCCGACGACGGGGAGGATTTCCTCGATGCCGTCGCGGGCGTGCTGGGGATCCGGCCGGAGGTCATCTCGGGAGGCGAGGAGGCGGCGCTGGCGTTCATCGGTGGCACCCGCGGCGGGCTCGGGCCGGCACCGATCCTGGTCATCGACGTCGGCGGCGGCTCGACCGAACTGGTCTACGGGAGCGAAGGGCCCGACTATGCCACCAGCGTCGACATCGGCTCGGTGCGCATCACCGATCGGGTGCTGCCGGATCGTCCCGCCGGCGGAGACCAGGTGGCGGCGGCCCGTGCCGAGGCCGACCGGCTGTTCGCCGGGGTCGAGCTTCCCGGGCCGGTGGCGACCGCAGTCGGCATCGACGGGACGTTCACCACGATGGCGACGTTGATCAAGGGCATGCCCCACTGGGCGGCGGTCCACGGGGTGGTGCTGACCGGAGATGACGTGGCGGTGCTCATCGACCGGCTGGCGGGGCTGTCGATCGAGGGCATCGCGGCGCTGGAGGGGATCGACCCGGTGCGGGCCCCGGTCATCCTGGGCGGCGCCATCGTTGCGGAGCGGGCGATGACGGCCGCCAGGATCGGGGAGGTCGTGGTTGCCGAGCACGATCTGCTCGACGGCATCGCCCTGTCGGTGGGTGAGAACGCGCTTGGTGACTGACCTCTGGACCTGTGGGTTCGCAGCCGCGCCTGGCGCGATCCCGAACCCTGGGTTCGCAGCCGCGCCTGGCGCGGTCCCGAGCCCTGGGTTCGCAGCCGCGCCTAGTCCTCGTCCTGGTCTGCGGTGATCTGGTCGGCCATGTGGGACGGCACTTCCTGATAGTGGTCGTGCTCGGTCTCGAAGCGGCCCCAGCCTTGGGTGAGCGAGCGCAGGTCGATGGCGTAGTTGAGGATCTCCGACGTCGGGACCAGTGCGGTGATGCGCTGCTGGCCGTTCGTCGTCGCCTCGGTGCCCTGGAGCTGGCCGCGCCGCGACGACAGATCACCCATCACGTCGCCCTGGTATTCGGAGGGAACGGTGACCTGGATCTTGGAGATCGGCTCCAGCAGGACCGGTCCGGCCTGCTCCATCGCCGAGCGGAGCGCCAGGCGACCCGCCTGTTTGAAGCTCATCTCGGACGAGTCCACCGAGTGGTACTTGCCGTCGACGAGCCGCACCTGGATGTCGACGATGGGAAAGCCGCGCACGCCGCCGTCGGCCATCGTCTCGGCGACCCCCTTCTCGACGGCGGGAATGAACTGGCGGGGGATGGCGCCGCCCTTGATCTCGTCGACGAACTCGAACCCCTCGCCCCTTCCCGTGGGGGCGAGCTCGATCTGAGCGACGCCGAACTGGCCGTGACCGCCGGTCTGCTTCTTGTACTTCCCTTCGGCGGCGGCGGGCCTCGTCACCGTCTCCCGGTACGGGACCTTGACCGGCTCGGAGGCAACCCCGACCCCGAACTTCCTTTCCAGTCGCTCGAGGGTGATGGTGAGATGCGTTTCACCCATGCCCTTCAGCAGCGTCTGCTTGGTCTCCGGATTGAGCTCCAGCTCGAGCGCAGGATCCTCGGCGAGCACGCGGCGCAGCGCCGTCGCCAGCTTGTCCTCATCGCCCGCCGTCTTGGCGACGAGGGCGGTCGCCAGGACCGGACTGGGGCGCTCCAGCTCCGGCAGGCGTACCGGTTTGTTCTTCGGGGCGAGCGTGTCGCCGGTGGCGGTATCGGTCAGCTTGGCGACCGCCACGATGTCGCCCGCCGGAGCCGAATCGACCAGCTCGGTCTCCTTCCCGATCATCGTTGCCAGCTTCGCCAGCTTCTCGTCGGCTCCCGATCGCGTGTTGGTCAGCGACAGATCGGGCTTCAGGGTTCCTGAGCGCACCCGCATCAGTGAGATCTGCCCGACGTAGGGGTCGGCGATGGTCTTGAACACGAAGGCGAGCGGGTCGCCGGCGGCATCGGATTCGATCTCGATCAGCTCGTCGCCAACCTCGATCATGATCGGCGGTCGATCGGTCGGCGCTGGGCCGAGTTCGACGATGAAGTCGGCGAGGCGATCGACGGCGATGGGACCCGTGGCCGATCCGGCCACCACCGGGAAGACCGTGGCATCGGCGACCCCGATCGCCATCGTCTTCTCCAGCTCCTCGACCGAGGGGATCTCTCCCTCGAGGTAGGCCTCGAGCATGTCATCGTCGGCGACAACGATCCCCTCCACCAGGTTGTCGTGCACCTCGTGCTCGCGGTCGGCGAGCTCCTCGGGGACGTCCACTTCCTGGGCCTGCCCCGAGTCGTAGATGTAGGCCTTGTCGCGGAACAGATCGGCGATTCCGTGGAATTCGGCGTGCTCGCCGATCGGAAGTTCGATCGGGGCGATTCCGGCGCCAAACCGGTCCCGCAGCTGGGCGAGGGTCCGGTCGAAGGATGCTCGCTCCTTGTCGAGCTTGTTGATGAAGATCATGCGGGGCACGCCGAGCTTCTCGGCGATCTCCCAGGCGTATTCGGTCTGGACCTCGACGCCCTCGGCGGCATCGACGACGAAGACGGCGAGATCGGCGACCCGGAGCGCGGCATAGATGTCCCCGACGAAGTCGGCGTAACCCGGGGTGTCGATCAGGTTGACCTTGTGGCCCCGCCACTCGAAGGGAGCCATGGAGAGCCCGAGTGACATGCCCCGAGCGTGCTCTTCCGGGTCGAAGTCGGTGACCGTATTCCCCTCCTCGACCGTGCCGAGCCGGTTGATCGAGCCCGCCCGGTAGAGCATGGCCTCGGCCAAGGTGGTCTTGCCGGAACCGGAATGCCCGACCAGGGCGACGTTGCGGATCTTCTCGGGGGGAAACACCTTCACTACCCAGCCTCCAAGCTTGCCGTCGGGAGCGTCAAGCCTACCCTTCGCCCGGATGTCCCGTTCCTGCGGCCGGGACGATCAAGTCGGGGCCCGGGTGGCGAAATCGGTAGACGCGGCGGTCTTAAACACCGCTGTCCCGCATGGGGCGTGGGGGTTCGAGTCCCTCCCCGGGCACGTTCTTGCGTAACGTGGACCCGTATCCGGGCTCTGGTTACGCAAGAACAGTCAGTCCGGAGCCACCACCCCTAAGACCTTGTCCTTCTCGCGCTGGAACTCCTCCTCGGTGAGGACCCCCTGGTCTTTGAGCGCGGCGAGCTGGGTGAGCGTGGCGGCGGTGTCGACCGATCCGGCCGCAGGCTCTGCTTCACCCGACGGATAGGCCACCACGAAGTAGACGATCATGCCGATGATCGGCACCAGCACGATGGCGATCGCCCACAATGCCTTGGCCACACCGGTGATTCCGGGGTTCTTGAACAGATCGACGAGGGTGAAGACCCAGAGCAACAGCAGGGGGATGAAGATCACCAAGGTCCAGAAGTTGTCCCAGAACGTGTCCATGAGCGCTCCTCGGTCGGCGCACAACCCTTGGGGCGATTGTAGGCGTCTGCTCAATTGCGCCGGTATCGTGCCGATAGGAATATCACCCAGGAACCATGGCCGACGACGCTGCGATGCAACCGCGTGAACCAGCGGCGCCGTCCGATCTTCCCGATCGGCCGGCGGGCCGCTATGTGCTGGCGCTCGGGCTCATCGCGGTGTTCGCCATCCTCTCCACCCTGATCACCGCAGGAGCGCTCGGCCGAGCCGAACAGGGCGCGAGCGTGCTCCGGTACGGCCTCGGTCAGGAGAACCTCTCCGAGGAGGTGGTCACGCTCGTCGCCGCGAGCGCCGCGGGGCAGACGGTCGCACCCGAGGAGATCGAGACCGCGATGCAACGCGTCGGCACCGTCCATGTCGCGCTCGCCCAGGGTGACGAGGACTTCGGGCTCCCCGCCCTGGTGGACGCTTCGGATAACGACGTCAGGGCGGCCTTTGCCGCGGCCGATCGAGAGCTCGGCGGTTTCGTCGCAGCCACCGATGAGGTCACGGACACCATCCGGGCCGGCGACCAGCCCTCCTCGGCGCAGGTCGCGGCCGTCGTCGGCGAAGCGAACGCATACACCGCGAGCATGAAGACGCTCGTCGAAGTGCACGGAGAGATCTCCGCAGAGCGCGTCGACTCGCTTCAGCAGACCGAGTACTTCCTCCTCGCGGCCACGATCATCCTGCTCATCCTCGAGGCGCTGTTCCTCTTCCGTCCCGCCGCCCAGAGCATGCGGGCGAGCTGGGAGGAGAGCTCGGAGGCCCATGCCTTCGAGCGAGAGCTCGATCAGCAGCGGCTCAACTTCCTGGCCCGTTACGACCCGCTCACCGGTCTGATCAATCGGACGCTGTTCGCCGACCGGCTGGAGAACGCGGTCGCCGGTGCCCGCCGCGACGGGAGCGTGGTCGCACTGATGTTCCTCGACATCGACGGGTTCAAGGAGGTCAACGACCGCCACGGCCACCACGTCGGCGACGCGCTCCTCCGCCAGGTCGCCGAGCGCCTCGTCGGCACCGTGCGGGAGTCGGACACCGTCGCCAGGCTCGGGGGCGACGAGTTCACCGTGATCCTCGAAGGTGGTCGCCGGGTCGAAGACGCCGGCCAGGTTGCCACCAACGTGCTCAAGGCCCTTGCCGAGCCCTACCGCGTAGGCAGGGAGGACATCACGATCACCTCCTCGATCGGCGTCGCCGCCTTCCCCCTCGACGGTGAGACCGCAGCCGAGCTGCTCAAGGGTGCGGACATCGCCATGTACAGCGCCAAGGCTGCGGGGCGGAACACCTACCAGTTCTACACGAGCGAGCTCAAGGAACGCACCATCAAGCGCCTCGCCCTGCTCGACGGCCTCCGGCGTGCCCTCAACACCGAGGGAGAGCTCACGCTCGTCTACCAACCGAAGGTCGATGTCGGCAGACAGGTGGTCATCGGGCTCGAGGCCCTCCTGCGTTGGACGCATCCCGACTTCGGGCCGGTTCCCACGGGCGAGTTCATCGCCCTCGCCGAGGAGACCGATCTCGTCGTTCCGCTCGGCCAGTGGGTAGCCGACAACGCGTGCCTGCAGATGCGCGAATGGCTCGACCAGGGCCTGCCGCCGATGCGCGTCTCGGTGAACGTCTCGGCCAGGCAGTTCCGCGCCGGGAACCTGGTCGAGACCATCGTCGCCTCCCTGGCCTCGGCGCGTCTCAGTCCCGACTACCTCGACGTCGAGCTCACCGAGGGAACCTTGGTCACCGACCTCAACGAGACCAGGGGCGCCCTCGACCGGCTCCAGGAGCTGGGCGTCACCGTGAGCCTCGACGACTTCGGAACCGGGTACTCCTCGCTCGGCTACCTCACCAGCTTCCCCATCGACACGCTGAAGATCGACCGGTCCTTCGTCGTGGACGCGCTGGGGGACGGCGATGGTTACGCGGTGTCCTCGGCCATCATCGGCCTCGCCAAGACCCTCGGCATGGAGGTGCTCGCCGAGGGCGTCGACAGCGAGAAGCAGCTCGCCGATCTGCGTGCCCTCGGCTGTGACAACGTCCAGGGCTATTTGATCTCCAAGCCGCTCCCGTCCAACCAGGTGATGCAGTTCGTTGCCGACTACCACCTCTACGGGCATCGCGGGCCCCAGGCCACACCCCAGGTCGCCGAGGCCTGACCCGCCGCGCGTCGCGAGCCGGAGCCCCCTACCCTGATCGTCGTGATCCTCGCTCGTGACCTTGGGATCGATGCCGGCGCCCGCCGCCTGCTGTCCGATCTGACGTTCTCCATCCAGCCGGGAGACAGGACCGGCCTGGTCGGTCCCAACGGCGCGGGAAAGACGACGCTGCTGCGCACGCTCGCCGGGCGGCGCAAGCCCGCCCACGGATCGATCGCCAGCAGCGGTGTCATCGGGTATCTGTCGCAGGAAGCGGCGCTGGACGAGCTCGAGGAGCCAGACGGGACCGCCCTCGAGCGCATCCTGCAGGCCCGCGACATCGGCACGCTCGAACGGCGGATGGAGCAGGTGCGGATCTCCTTGGAGCGTGCCACGGGCGACGAACGCGATCGGCTGATCCGCCGTTTCGGCAGACTCGAGGACGAGTTCACCGCACGCGGCGGCTATGTGGCCAAGGCCGAGGCCAAGCGGTTCGCCCATGCCGTCGGGATCGAGTCCGATGAGCTCGACCAGCCCGTGGCGACGATGTCGGGTGGTCAGCGACGTCGGGTGGAGCTGGCCAGGATCCTGTTCGCCGACACCGACACGCTGCTGCTCGACGAGCCGACGAACCACCTCGATCTCGACGCCAAGGCGTGGCTGATGTCGCACCTCGCCGGCTACCCGGGCGGGCTGCTCCTGGTCTCCCACGACCTCGCCCTGCTCGACGAGTCGATCACGTCGGTGCTGGCGGTGGAGGCGGGCCGGGTCGAGCCCTACCGGGGGAACTACAGCTACTACCTCGCCGAGCGCGAGCGGCGTCGCCGGCAGCGCCTCAGGGAGCGCAGGCATCAAGACGAGAAGATCGCCAGGCTCGAGGAGGGGATCCGCCGCTTCAAGCACACGACGGAGAAGATGGCCAAGCGCGCCCGCAGCTGGGAGACCCGGGTCGCCAGGCTCCAGGAGGATCTGGTGTCGGTGGAACGCAGGCACAAGGCGGTCAACGTGCGCTTCCCGCAGGCACTGCCGTCGGGGAGGACGCCGCTGCGCGCACATGGGCTGGCCAAGGCCTTCGGCGACAACGTCGTGTTCGTCGACGTCGACGTCGACGTCGATCGCGGGGAGCGCCTCATCATCATGGGCCTCAACGGCGCGGGAAAGACATCCCTGCTGCGCCTCCTCGCCGGCATCGACGAGCCCGATCTCGGTACGGTCGAGCCGGGACATCAGGCGTCGATCGGCTACTACGCCCAGGAGCACGAGGACATCAGGAGCGGCGTCGCCGTCGTCGAACTGATGCGTGAGGTGTCGGACGTCGCCGATCGGGACCTGCGCACGATCCTGGGGCATTTCCTGCTCGCCGACAAGATCGACCAGGATGCGGGGACGCTGTCGGGGGGAGAGAAGACCAAGCTCGCCCTGGCCAGGCTCGTGGTCGGCCGCCACAACGTGCTGCTGCTCGACGAGCCGACGAACAACCTCGATCCCCAGGCCAAGGACTCCCTGCTGGCGGCACTCGATCAGTTCGACGGCACGCTGATCCTGGTGAGCCACGACACCGAGTTCGTCGCTGCCCTCGGGCCCGATCGCGTCGTCCTGATGCCCGATGGGGAGCAGGCGTACTTCGACGACTCGATGCTGGAGTTGGTGGCGCTGGCCTAGCTACCGAATCTCCTGCTCGTCGGTGCTGACGGCGATCTCCCCCTCGGGCGAGCGCCGGATCTGGATCACCGAACGGTGACCTTCGCTGGTGAAGATCAGCACGAGCTGCTCGAGGTCGAAATCGAACGAGACGGCGTAGCTGGGCTTGGGTGTGGCCCACAGGATCTGCCACTCATCCCCCGACGAACTGACGCTTGCCGAACCGCCGCTCACGTGCGTCACGGTCGGCGGGACGCGGATCAGGTCGATCTCAGCCTCTGCGGTGACTCCTCCTGGGCGGGCCGGGCGTTCAGACCCGCTCGCGCCGGCGGTGTCACGGCCGCCCTCGGTGGCGTCCCCCGTACTGGCCTGCGAGCCGCCGGAGGCAAGGCGTACGCTCGGCTCAAGGGCCGCCAACGATTCGTCGACAGGGAGGGCCGCGACCTCGGCTGCGTTGAGCGGGCGGATGGGCCGGTCGAAGACCTGTCCACCTGCTACGGCGACTGCACCCGAGGCCACCACTCCTGCACCGACGGCTGCAACGATCCAGCCAGCGACCAGGAGGAGTCTCTGCCGCATCAACGCCACCTTGCCCGAACCTCCCTTACCTCCGCTCTAATGTAGTGTTAAGGAACTGCTAAGGACCGGGATGGCAGCAGTCATCATCATCGAGGACGAACAGCGGATCAGAGAGCTGGCCGCCAAGGCGCTCGCCGACAACGGACACTCGGTGAGCACCTCAGCCAACGCCATGGCCGGGCTTCACGCCGTGGTGGAGTCGTCCCCCGACCTGGTGATCCTCGATCTCGGCCTGCCCGACCTCGACGGGATGGAGCTGCTCAAGATGATCAGGGCGGTCAGCGACGTCCCCGTCATCGTCGCCACGGCCAGGGGTGAGGAGACCGACATCGTCCTCAGCCTGGACCACGGGGCCGACGACCATCTGGTCAAGCCGTTCTCGGTGGAGCAGCTCGAAGCCCGTGTTCGCGCCGTGCTCCGCAGGGCTCAGGTCGCCCCACGGGGAACGCCGCTGGTGATCGGCGGGCTCGTCGTCGATGGTGCTGCCAGGGAAGCGACGCTCGACGGGAAACCCCTCGAGCTGAGTCCCAAGGAGTTCGATCTCCTTCGGTATCTGGCGGAGCATGCCGGTGAGGTGGTGTCGAAACGGCGTCTGCTCGCCGAGGTATGGAGGCAACCCTACGGCGGGAGCGAGAAGACCGTCGACGTCCACTTGTCCTGGCTGCGGCGGAAGCTCGGAGAGACGGCTGCAGACAGCCGGTACCTGCAGACGGTTCGTGGCGTCGGCGTCAAGATGGTGGAGCCAACGTGAGGAAGCGCCTGGCCCTGCTCGCCCTCGCCATCTCGTCGATCGTTGTGATCGCCTTTCTCGTTCCGCTCGGAATCCTCGTCCAGAACCAGGCTCAGAATCGCGCCCTGACCCGAGCCGAACGCTTCTCACAGTCCGTGGCGACCGGGCTCGGGGTCAGCAGCTCGCTCGGCGGCACCCAGGCGATCACGATGACGCTGGCGCGGTCGGTGCTCGACGCCTTCGACAACCCTCCGGATACGACGGTGATATTCAGCGACGGAACCGTGATCGGCGGCCCCCAAGTCGAGTCGCCGAACCTGTCCCAGGCGATGTCGGGGGCGGCGCTGACGGCGGCGATCGAGGGTGGAGCAGAGGTGCTCGTCCCCGTCGTCACCGCGGACCTGCCGGAGGGCGGCGGGACCGTGGTCGTGCGCACGTTTGTGTCGAGTGAGGAGATGTCCGAAGGGGTGGCGCTCGCCTGGGGCATGCTGGTCGGCCTCGGGTTGGTCCTCATCGGCATCGCGCTGGTGGCAGCCGACCGTCTCGGCCGTGCAATCGTCGAACCGGTTGCCGAGCTCTCAGCGGCGGCGCGCCGGATGGGGGAGGGCGACCTCGAGACCAGGGTCGAACCGGCGGGCCCTGAGGAGATCGCCGAGGTGGCGGAAGCGTTCAACTTCCTCGCCCGCCGCCTCACCGAGCTGCTCGAGGCCGAGCGGGAGTCGGTGGCCGACCTGTCCCACCGGCTGCGGACTCCCTTGACGGCACTTCGCCTCCAGGTGGAGACGGCGGGCAACGGCGCCGACCTCATTTCCCTGATCGACGACATCGATCGGCTCGAGGCGGCCGTCGACATGATGATCGAGGAGGCGCGCAGCCCGCAGCGAGGCGAGGAGCGGATGTCTGCAGCGAACCTCGCTGCGGTCGTGGAGCATCGTGCCGGGTTCTGGCAGGTGCTTGCCGATGAGCAGGGACGGGCGACGTCGGTGGTGATCGAGCCCGGCGACCATCACGTCCCCGTCTCGGCGGTGGAACTCGGCGCCCTCGTCGACTCTCTGATCGGCAACGTCTTCACCCATACCGCAGAGGGTGTCGGCTACACGATCCGGGTCGCCAGCTCTGCTCAGGGGCTCACCCGGCTGGTCGTCGACGACGAGGGCACGGGATTCGCCGGCACCGCTCCGCTGCGACGCGGCCACAGCGGCTCGGGCTCAACGGGCCTGGGGCTGGACATCGTTGTCAGAACCGCCGAGCGGACCGGAGGGAGCACGATCCTCGGCACCGCTCCAGGTGGAGGGGCGCGGATCGAGGTCGTGTTCGGACGATCCGAGCCGGTACCGGCGGACGGGAGCGAGGAGGTGGCTATCTCACCCCTCTGAGATCGGGTTGAGATCGGCATCGAGGCGGAGCGGTCCTCCGGCCACGCGCAGCCCTCCCTCGTCGCCCTGCATCGGAACGACCTGTGCCTCGCCCCACAGTCCGGCGGCCTCGGCGACCGTCGACCGGAAGTGTCCGCCGCTGCCCCACTCGACGTAGTCGACGATGGCCGTCGGATCGCCGAAGCTGCCGTTCCGGTACAGGGCGACCTCGCCGTCCGCTGCCGTCAGCACCGGCAGCAGCCCCGAGGTGTGAACCAGTGCGTCGACGGCGGGGTCGAGGCCGACCCTGACCGTCGATCCCACCTCGACCACGGCCGAAGGGAGCTCCAGATAGTACGGGTGGACGGCGATCCAGAGGCCATGCACGTTCCCCGTCTGGGGGCCGGTGTTGACGACCTCGATCCAGCCCTCGTCGCCGAAGACCAGCGTATCGAGGGCGAAGGTGGCGTCGACGGAGACGACGGGCTGGCTGGTGGGGACGACCGTCGTCGGCTCCGCCTCGCCGGCATCGGTGTCGGGGACCGTGGTGGTGGTGGTCGCCGCCGATCCCGAGCACGCACTCGCGACGACGGCGAGCGCGACGAGGAGGGGGCCGGCCCGCCTCATCCGCGTTCTCCCGGCAGGTGGATTGCACGCTGGTCGGCGGTGAAGAGGGTGCGGCTCAAGCCGACGGCCACCGTCGCGGTGGCGACCGCAACCGAGGCGAGCACCATGTACATGACGACGATCTGTACCCGCACCGCATCGAACGCCGACACGCCCGCCAGGATGAGTCCGGTCATCGCACCGGGCAGGAACACGATGCCGACGGCTTTGGTGGTCTCGATCTGCGGGGTGAGCGCCGTGCGCAGCGCCTCCCGAAGGTAGGGCCGGAAGGCCTCGGGCGCATCGAAGCCCAGGGAGAGCCGAACCTCGATGAGCGGGCGCTGCTCCTTGAACTCGGCGATGATGCGGTTGCCGACGAGCACCGTGGCGGTCATCGAGTTGCCGATCATCATCCCGGCGAGCGGTACCAACGTCCGTGCCTCGAGCGGGAACACGCCGAGCGCGAAGACGAGACCGAGCACCGACAGGGTGGTGAGGCCAAAGGCGGCCATCGCCAGCCAGCGGATCCGCGGGACCTCGGGTGAGCGCCGCACGACGACGTCGGCGGCGAACGGAATCATCAGGAGGATCCACGCCAAGGACCACCACAGGCTGCGCCCCGGGGCAAGGAGGAAGGCAAGGACGACGCCGACGGCGAGCAGCTGAACGAGGGCGCGCAGCGATGCCCAGAGGATCTTCCCCTCGAGCCCCAGTCCCCGCCACAACGATATGCCCGAGGCGAGAATGATCAGTGCACCGGCAAGCGCCAGGCCGAGATAGGAGACGTCGGATTCCATGCCGGGAATTATCGAGGATTTCCGTCGTGGGAGAATCCCGCTATGACCGACATCGATCAAACCGCTCGCGCGGCGCTCACCGTCGACCAGCGGCCGCCGAACTACCCCGCCGAGTGGGAGCAGGATGCGGTGCTGCGCGACGGCGGGACCATTCGCATCCGTCCGATCGCACCGGCGGACCGCGACGCGCTCCAAGCGATGGTCCGCGGCATGTCCCACGAGACCTCCTACCACCGCTTCTTCAGGGTCAAGAACGAGCTGCTCCCCGAGGAGCTCGACCACTACACCCGGCTCGACTACGACAAGCGCATGGCGTTCGTGGCCGTGCTCGATGGGCTCCTCGTGGGGGTCGGGCGGTACGACGTCGACGAGGGCAACCCGAATGCGGCCGAGGCCGCCTTCGCCGTTGCCGACGACTACCAGCAGCGCGGCATCGGCTCGCTGCTGCTCTACCGGTTGACCGAGTACGCCAGGCTCCACGGCATCGGTGCCTTCGTCGCGCACGTCCTCGCCGACAACCACGTGATGCTGCGGGTGTTCCGCAACGCCGGGTATCGGATCGAGCGTGATCTCGAGGATGGTGTGTTCACCCTCGAGTTCCCGACGGAGGAGTCGGAGACCACGGCCGAGATCGTCGCCGAGCGCGAGAAGCGGGCGACCGCCGCATCGCTGATGCCGGTGATGGCTCCGAGCTCGGTCGCCGTCATCGGGGCGAGCCGCGACGCCGAGTCCATCGGCGGCCGGCTCTTCGCCAACATCCTGGCCGGCGACTTCACCGGCCCGGCGTATCCGGTCAACCCCACGACGCCGGTGGTGCGGTCGGTCGCCGCCTATCCGACGATCCTCGATGTCCCCGGACCGGTCGACCTCGCCTTCGTCGTAGTGCCCGCACCGCTGGTCGTCGAGGTCGTGCGCCAGTGTGCCGAGAAAGGTGTGCGGGGGCTGGTGGTGATATCGGCTGGCTTCTCGGAGACCGGTGAGGAGGGTGCGATCCGGGAGGAAGAGCTGCTCCAGGTCGTTCGCTCCGCCGGGATGCGGATGGTGGGCCCCAACTGCATGGGGCTGGTGAACACCGACCCGGCGGTGCGCCTCGACGGTCAGTTCGGACCCGTGGTCCCGCCGCGGGGGAACGTCTCCATGTCGAGCCAGTCCGGCGCCCTCGGCCTCGCCATCCTCGATTACGCCGCCAAGCTCAACATCGGCATCGCCGGCTTCGTATCGGTGGGGAACCTCGCCGACATCTCCGGAGACGATCTGCTCCTCTACTGGGAGGATGATCCGGCCACCGACGTCATCTTGCTCTACATGGAGTCGTTCGGGAACCCGCGGCGCTTCGCCAGGGTCGCCAGGCGGATCGCCCATCGGAAGCCGATCGTGGCCGTCAAGTCGGGCCGCACGCTGACCGGTGCCAGGGCGGCCAGCAGCCACACCGGATCGTTGGCGAGCCTGGATGTCGCCGTCGACGCCCTGTTCCACCAGACCGGGGTGATCAGGATGGACACGCTCGACGGTCTCTTCGACGTGACCGGCCTGCTGGCCAATCAGCCGATCCCCGGGGGCCGCCGGGTCGGCATCGTGACCAACGCCGGGGGTCCTGCGGTGCTCGCCGTCGACGCCCTCGTGTCGCGCGGTCTCGAGGTCCCCGAGCTGTCCGCGCCCCTGCAGGAGGTGCTGCGCGGCCTGCTCGCCGCCGAGGCCGCCGTGGCGAACCCCGTGGACATGATCGCTGCCGCCGGCCCGGACGAGTATCGGGCCGTCCTGGACGCGCTGCTCGGCTCGGATGAGCTCGATGCGGTGATCGCCATCTACATCCCTCCTTCGCCCGAGGGGGCGACCGAGGTAGCTGCGGCGCTGCGGGCGGCGGGAGAGGCCCACCATGGCGAAACCACGTACCTCACCGTGTACATGCACTCAGCGGGCGCCCCCGACGTGCTCTCCGGAGGGCAGTCCACCGTCCCGACGTTTGCGTTCCCCGAACGTGCGGCCCGCGCCCTCCATGCCGCCGCCGAGTACGGAGAGTGGCTGCAACGGCCCGAGGGCGAGATTCCCGACTACACCGACCTCGATCCCGACCGGGCGCGCCGGGTTGTCACCGCATCCCTGTCCGGGAGCGACGACGAGGCGACCTGGCTGGACCCCGATGCGGTGGCCGAGGTCCTCGGTGCGTACGGGTTGGCGATGCCGATCTCCGGCGTCGCCGCCAGCGAAGAGGAGGCGGTGGCGATCGCCGCGGCCATCGAAGGCCCCGTCGTCCTCAAAGTCATCTCGCCGACGACGGTGCACAAGACCGACGTCGGCGGCGTCGTCGTCGGTGTCGAGGGTGCCGACCAGGTCGGCATCGCCTACCGACGGGTGACCGCCGTGGTGCCGGATGCCGAAGGGGCGCTGGTTCAGCAGTACGTGGCCGGCGACCACGAGGTGTTGATCGGCATGGTCGAGGACCCGAACTTCGGTCCGCTCATCGTCTTCGGCCTCGGCGGGGTGTTCGTCGAGCTGATCGAGGACGTCGCCTTCCGTATCCATCCGCTGACCGATGTCGATGCGGCCGAGATGGTCCGTGCCGTGAAGTCGGCACCCCTGCTCGAGGGGTATCGCGGGGCCGAGCCGGGCGACATCGCCGCCGTGGAGGATGCGCTGCTCCGGGTGTCGGCGCTGGTCGAGGACATCCCCGAGATCGTCGAGATGGACATGAACCCGGTGAAGGTGGGTCCACCCGGCGGGGGACTCACGGTGGTCGACGCTCGGATCAGGGTGCGGCCCGTGTCCGGCCGGTTCGACCCGAGCAGGGATTCGCTCCCATCGTCACTGTGAGCCGGCTGCGAGCTGCCAGAATGAGCAGCGAGGAGGACAGGAGCCTGTGAACGTCGTCGACCTCATGACCACCGATGTCGTAGCGGTGTCGGCCGATACCGGATTGCGCGAAGCGGCACGCCTGATGTTCCGCAACCGGGTCAGTGGCCTCCCCATCACCGGGGACGACGGGTCCTTGATCGGGATCATCACCGAGGCGGACTTCCTTCGGCTCGAGGTCGAGCAGCAGGACGGAAGGCGCGCTCCCGGCGAGACCGTCGGCGATGTCATGTCGCGCGGCGTGGTGACGGTGGGGCCGGAGATCGAGATCCACGAAGCGGCCAAGATCATGGCCGTTCAGGAGGTGAAGCGGCTGCCGGTCGTCGACGAGGAGAACCGGCTGCTCGGCATCATCTCCCGAGCCGACATCGTCTCGATCTTCACCCGTCCGGACGATGTGATCGAGGACGAGATCAGAGAGGATCTGATCCGTCGCGTGCTGTACATCGATCCGGATCGCATCCAGATCGGGGTCGTCAACGGAGTGGTCACGCTGAGCGGTGAGGTCGACACCCGCAACGAGGCCAGCATGCTCGAGGAGCTGACCAATCGTCTCGACGGTGTCCTCGGGGTGGAGAGCAAACTCACCTGGTCCGACGCCTGAGGACGCCGCCGGCAGCCGACCCCGTCCCGGCGGGTAGCATCGCCGCGATGATTCCGGCATCGACGATCGATCGCATCGACGCGTCCCTGCGAGCATCCGATCCGATGACGTTGCGGTTCGCGGTGGAGGCGATCGAGGGGGACCCCCTGGGCTTTGTTCGGGGTGGAGCCGATCTCTTCGGTCGCGCCTTCTTCTTCTCGACCCCCGACGGTGATGCCATCGGCGGCCTCGGCACCGCCTGGCACGCATCGGCCTCCGGCCCCGGCCGACTCCATGCCCTGCGAGCGGCGATCGGCGAGTTGGGTCTCCCCGGCGCCTTCCGGGCGATGGTGGGCTTCTCGTTCGCGGCGGACGGACCGCGTACCGCCGCATGGTCGGGGTTCTCCGGTGCCGATGCCGTGCTGCCGCTCACGAGCCTGATCAGGAGCGCCGGTCGGACCGTGCTTGCCGTCGCGGTTCCTCCAGGGCTCGACATCGATCGCGTGGTTGCGCCGTTGCGCCGGATGCGCCTGCCGGGTGACCCGCCGTACCCGGATCTCGGCGATCACAGCCTCGAGTCCGTCCCTTCGGTCGCCGACTGGCGCAGCGCGGTCGCCGAGGCCGTCGAGACCATTCGCCGCAACGATCTCGGCAAGGTGGTGCTGTCGCGGTCGGTGATCGTGCGCTCCGACACCGCACCCGACGGCTTCGATCTGCTCCATCACCTCGAGGCGACCTACCCGCGGTGCTTCGGCTTCGGATGGCGCTCGGGGAGGGCAACGTTCCTCGGTGCCAGCCCCGAGTTGCTGGTGCGGTCCGTGGACGGCGACGTCTCCAGCAATCCGCTGGCGGGATCGGCCCCACGGGGCGAGGGCGAGGAGGACGATCGCGCCCTGGCCGAGGGGCTGATGCACTCACAGAAGGACCGGATCGAGCATCGCCTGGTCGTCGACGACGTCGTGGGTCGACTCCGACCGTACGTCCGTGATCTCGTGGTCCCCGACGCCCCGTCGCTGAAGCGAATGGCGACCGTGCAGCATCTCTCCACTCCAGTCCACGGTTCGCTGGCCCGCCCGGTCCACGTGCTCGAACTCGCCGATGCCCTCCATCCCACCCCGGCGGTGGGTGGCACGCCGAGGGAAGGTGCCGCGGCGTTCATCGACAAGGTAGAGGGATTCGATCGCGGCTGGTACGCCGGCGGGATCGGGTGGACCGACGGGGCGGGCGAAGGGGAGTTTGCCATCGCCCTGCGCTGCGGGCTCATCGAAGGCGCCGAGGCCCACCTCTTTGCGGGAGCGGGGATCGTCGCCGACTCCGATCCCGATGCCGAGCTGCTCGAGACCCGTCTCAAGCTTCGCCCGCTGCTCGAGCTGCTGGCGGCAACGTGATCTACCAGGAAGCCGTCGAGACCCTGGATCGCGACGCCCTCGCCGATCTCCAGTCGCACCGTCTGACGGAGCTGGTCGAGCGGCTGCGGGCGGTCGACGCTCCTTATTGGAAGGCCAAGCTCGCCGATGTGGGAGCCATCGCCTCGATCGCCGATCTCGGCGCGCTCCCGTTCACCGACAAGGAGGAATTCCGCTCGGCCTATCCGTACGGGATGCTCACCGTTCCCCTCGACGACGTCGTCCGCATCCACGCCTCCTCCGGCACATCGGGAAAGCCCACGATCGTCGCCTACAGCTCCGAGGACATCGGACTCTTCGCCGAGGTCAACGCCAGGGCGCTGGCGGCGGTTGGTGCCACCAGCGGCGACGTTGTCCACATCGCCTACGGATACGGCCTGTTCACCGGAGGACTCGGCCTGCACTACGGCGCCGAGGCGCTCGGGGCGACCGCCGTCCCGGCCTCGGGTGGAAACCCCGGCTTCCAGGTCGGTCTGATGGCAGACGCAGGGGCAACCGGCCTCGCCTGCACGCCGTCGTTTGCGCTCGTCCTCGCCGAAACCGCCGAGACGCATGGCCTCATCGGCGACATCGGGTTGCGATGGGGCATCCACGGCGCCGAACCCTGGTCCGAGGGACTGAGGGACAAGCTCGAGCGCGCCTGGGGCGATGGCTACGACGCCTGCGACATCTACGGCCTGTCGGAGATCATCGGGCCCGGTGTGGCGGTGGAGTGCCGCGAGAACAAGGGCGGGATGCACGTGTTCGAGGATCACTTCTACCCGGAGATCGTCGATCCCGAAACCGGTGACCCGGTTCCCGACGGCGAGCCCGGCGAGTTGGTGCTGACCACGCTGACCAAGGTCGCCCAGCCGGTCATCCGCTATCGCACCAGGGACATCACGAGGATGCTCGGCGCCGAGTGTCCCTGCAGCCGGACCAGCCGGCGCATCGCCCGCCTCGAGGGGCGCGCCGACGACATGCTGATCGTCCGCGGCATCAACGTCTATCCCCGCACCATCGAGGCGGTGCTGATGAGCGATCCCGCCCTCGGCCCCAACTACGCCCTGGTGGTGGATCGGCGGGGCCCGCTCGCCGAGATCGAGGCACGCGTCGAGCTCGCCGACGCGTCGATGCTCGCCGACGCGGAGTCGATCGCCGACCGCCTCGTCGAGCGGCTCCAGGAGACGGTCCGGATCAGGGTCGATGTCCGGGTCGGGCCACCCGGCAGTGTGCCGCGCAGCGAGTTGGGCAAGGCGAAGCGGGTCTTCGAGCGGACCGACGAAGCGGATCCGCTGCGCTAGCGCCCCGTCGTCACCGCAGGGCGTTGCGTACCGCGTCGTGGAGCCGCCGGTGGACGGCGACGTTCTCCCGGCGGTCGGTGGTGGC
>CAZCBO010000002.1:0-43630 GCA_964496825.1 uncultured Acidimicrobiaceae bacterium | reverse complement strand
CTCTGGCCCTCCGATGCCGCCAGGGACCCCGAGGCGCGAGCTCATGCGCTCGCCGCGTCGCTCAAGTGCCCGATCTGCGCCGGTGAGTCGATCGCTGCTTCCCAGACCGACCTCGCCGCTGATCTGCGCCGCTTGATCGCCGAGGAGATCGCCGCCGGAACGACCGACGACGAGATCGAGGCGATGTTCGTTGCGAATTACGGGGAGCAGGTGTTGCTCGATCCGCCTGGCAGCGGATGGGGTATCGCCCTCTGGCTGGTGCCGCTGCTGCTGGCCGTCGTAGGGGGGATCGCCATCTACGGTCTACGGAGAAGAGCGCCGGTGGCCGCGGGGGGCGACTGATGGACAACCGCCTCGACCAGATCGAGCAGGTCGACCGGGACCTCGCCGAGGTGGCCGCCCAGGTCGAGGCAGGGGAGATCGACCCGGCCACCGCCGCCCGTCTCCGGCAGTCCTACGAGGCGGAGCGCGCCGCGCTGGTCGACGCCGACGAGGTCGAGGAGGGCCGGTCGCCGCGGCGAGTCGCACTCGGCGCCGTGATCCTGGGCGTCGGTGCGGTCGTCATCGCGGTCCTCGCGGTCGTGTCGCTCCAGGATGACACGCCGGCCGGTCAGGTCAGCGACGGTGTCGCCACCGAAGTCCTCGAGGGATCCGGCGGTGTGGACCTCTCCGGGGTGACGATCGAGGAGATGGAGGAGGTGGTCGCCGCCAATCCCACGATCATCGGGATGCGGCTGGCGCTGGCCCAGCGTTACATCGACGCCGGCGACCACAGCAGCGCCCTCGACCACTATCTCACCATCCTCGACCAGGAGCCCGACCATCCCGAGGCCCTGGCCATGGTCGGGTGGCTCTCGTACCTGGCCGGTGAGGCCGAGCTGGCAGAGCCCTTCGTCGAAAAGGCCCTCGAGATCGCACCCGACTACCCGCTGGCGCTCTGGTTCCTGGCGAACATCGAGGCCGCGCTGGGCGACACCGATGCCGCCGTCGCCGCCCTCGGGAGGCTGCTCAGCTACGACATCCCCGACGAAGTGCGGGCAGAGGCAGAACAGCTCCTGGCCGAGGTCGGCTCGTGAGCAACCGGATCGTTTGGGCCGTGATCGTCGCCGGCCTGATCGTCGTCGTCGTCGGCATCGCCTTCGCCGGCAGCCTCGGTTCGGATCCCACCATCGTGGAGAGCGCCCTCATCGGCAGGCCTGCGCCCGACGTCGAGCTGGCCGCCTTCGACGGGCCGGGCACCGTGCGGAGCAGCGACTTCGTCGGCGACATCGTGGTGGTGAACTTCTGGGCCGCCTGGTGCACCGGCTGCCGCCAGGAGCACGCCGCGTTGCTGGCCGCCTCCGACGACTATGCCGACCTCGGCGTCACCTTCCTCGGGATCAACACCCTCGACGAGCACGGGTCCGCAGTGGCGTTCCTCGACGAGCTGGGCCGGGGCGAGCACTACGAGTACGCCACCGATGAGAAGTCGCTGGCTGCCTTCGCCTACGGCGTCCACGGCCTGCCCGAGACGTTCTTCATCGACAGGGACGGGGTCGTCGTCGGCAAGGTGATCGGCCCGATGAGCTACGACCTGCTGGCCCGCACCCTCGACAACATCCTGCTCGGCAACGCCGTTGATTCGGTGCGGACGGGGGAGACGGAGACGCCTTGACGTTCTTGCGTAGCCACAGCCCGTATACGGGCTGTGGCTACGCAAGAATGGGGGCATGTGCCGATCCATCAAGCGTCTGCGCGACGGGGCCGTTCCCGCACCGTCGGAGGAGATCGAGGAGGCCGCGCTCCAGTACGTGCGGAAGGTGAGCGGGTTCAACCGCCCGGCCGCCCACAACCAGGAGGTGTTCGACCGGGCCGTCGCCGAGATCGCCGCGGCGACGGTGGAGCTCCTCGATGATCTCGAGATTCGGGGAGCCGCCGCGGCCCGGTAGCATCCATCCGATTCCGCTTCCGAGGAGGCTGCCTGTTGACGTCCGATCATCGCTTGCCGCGCACCGTCGTGCCCAGCCACTACGAGCTGCGGCTGTCCCCCGACCTCGAACACGCCACCTTCGGTGGTCACGTGTTCGTCGACGTCGAGGTGACCGAGCCCGTCGACGAGATCGTGCTCAATGCCGCCGAGCTGACCATCCGCAAGGCCGCGCTCTTCAACGAGGAGGGGACCAGGATCGAAGCCGAGGCCAAGACCGACGAGAAGACCGAACGGGCGAAGCTGACCCTGTCCCGGGAAGCCGGGACCGGCCCGTGGCGGCTCGAGATCCTCTTCGACGGCATCCTCAACGACAAGCTGCGCGGCTTCTACCGCTCGGTCTACAAGGACGACGACGGCAACGAGAAGGTGATCGCCACCACACAGTTCGAGGCCACCGACGCGCGACGGGCGTTCCCCTGTTGGGACGAGCCGGACCTGAAGGCGACCTACGGCATCACACTGATCGTTGACGAGGGGCTGACCGCCATCTCCAACAATCCGGAGATCGCCAGGGAGGAAGTCGGCGACGGCAAGGTTGCCATCACCTTCAGCGACACGATGAAGATGTCCACCTACCTCGTGGCTTTCATCGTCGGCGAGCTCGAGGTGACCGAACCCGTCGACGTCGACGGCATCCCGCTGCGCATCGCCTATCCGCCCGGCAAGGGTGATCTCACCGACTACGCCATCGAGGCCGGCGCCTTTGCCGTCCGGTTCTTCTCCGATTACTACGGCATCCCCTATCCCGGCGAGAAGCTGGATCAGATCGCCATCCCCGACTTCGCCTGGGGGGCGATGGAGAACCTCGGGGCGGTGACCTACCGCGAGACCGCCCTGCTCCTCGACAGGGAACGGGCCACGCAGACCGAGCTCACCCGGGTCGCCGAGGTGATCGCTCACGAGATCGCCCACATGTGGTTTGGCGACCTGGTCACGATGAAGTGGTGGAACGGAATATGGCTCAACGAGGCCTTCGCTACCTTCGCCTCGATGAAGTGCGTCGATGCGTTTCGCCCCGACTGGAAGACCTGGCTGAGCTTCTCGGCGAACCGCACCTACTCGATGGGCACCGACGCGGTCGAGTCGACCCGGCCGATCGAGTTCCATGTGGAGTCGCCGGAAGAGGCCAACGAGATGTTCGATACGCTCACCTATCTCAAGGGCTCCTCGGTATTGCGGATGCTCGAGCAGTACCTCGGTGAGGACGCCTTCCGCGCCGGAGTCAGCAAGTACCTCGGGGACCACTCCTACGGGAACACGGAGACCGCCGACCTCTGGATGGCGCTCGAGGAGGCGTCGGGCCAGCCGGTCGGCGAGGTGATGGACACATGGATCTTCCAGGGTGGGTTCCCGAGGATCAGCGTCGATGGCGGGCCCGGCTCCTACACGATCAGCCAGGAGCAGTTTCGCTACCTCGACCAGGGGGACCATCGCTGGCACGTGCCGGTGATGCTGCGCTCGAGCGCCGGCGACGACCGACTGCTGCTGAGCGACGACTCGGCCACGATCGACGCCGGTGAGGACCTCGTCGTCAATGCAGGTGGGCACGGCTTCTACCGGGTCCAGTACGCGCCCGAACTTCGCGAAACGCTTCGCGGCCGAGTGCGTGAGCTCGACCCCGCCGAGCGCTACGGCATCGTGTCCGATCTCTGGGCCGACGTCCTCAAGGGCGGCAGCCCCGCCGCCGACTACCTCGCCCTGGTGGAGAACCTCGACGATGAGGACGAGGTCGACGTATGGGAGGCGGCGATCGGCGGCCTCGGGGAGCTCGACCGGGTGGTGTCCTCCGACGACCGACCCGCGCTCCAGGCGTTCACGAGGGATCTGGTCGGCGCCAAGGCCGAGGCCATGGGATGGGCCCCAGGCGAGGGCGAGGACGATCGGACGCGGAAGTTGCGCGGCCTGCTGTTGCGCACGCTCGGCAATCTCGGCAACGAGCAGACGACCCAGGTGGCGGCCAAGAAGCTGCTCGAAGACATACGCAAGGACCCGTCCGGGACCGACTCGGAGGTCGCAGACGCCGCGCTCTACATCACCGCCTACAACGGAGACGTCGATGACTTCGATGCGTTCATCGAGATCAAGGACGGGTCGAAGAACCCGCAGGAGGTCGTGAAGAACCTGCGCGCCGCGGCGATAGTGCCCGGCCGTGACTCGGCCGAGCGGCTGTTCCAGATGATCCTCGACGGCGACGTGCGGAGCCAGGACGCCTTCTGGGTGATCGCCGTGATGCTCGGCCACCGCGACAACGGGCCCATCGTCTGGGAGCTGATGAAGGAGCACTGGGATGACATGCTTGCTCTCCTCCCACCCACCACAGCCCGGCGAATCCTCGACACCATCCCGTACCGATCGGAACCCGACGTCGCCGCAGACATCGAGGCCTGGCTGGCCGACCACCACATCCCCGGCGCCGACATGTACGCACCTCAGCAGACCGAGTTGATGAAGGTGCGGGTCGGTCTGCGCGAGCGCGAGCAGGGCCGGATCGGAGAGGCACTGGGGGCGTGAGGGCCTCACGTCGGCGCTTCCCCCAGGTCCGCAAGCTCGGCACACCCGAAGCGGTCGGCGCCTACCTCGAGGAGCAGGGCATCGATCTGCCCCTCGACCCGGTGGTGGAGCCCGCCACCCACGGCCCGCTGGCGCAACCGATCCGGATCGGACCCCTGGAGGCCGCCAATCGGTTCGCCATCCTTCCCATGGAGGGCTGGGACGGCACCACGGACGGCAGACCGTCGCCCGCCGTCGAGCGCCGCTGGCTCCGGTTCGGTGCCTCCGGCGCCGGCCTGGTCTGGGGCGAGGCGACGGCGGTGGTGTCCGAGGGTCGCGCCAACCCCAACCAGCTGGTGATCTCCGACGAGACCGTGGACGAGATCGCGGCGCTGCGAAAGGCCATGCTCGACGCCAGGGCTGCCCGCTTCGATGGGCCCCCGCTCGTCGCGGGGCTCCAGCTCACCCACAGCGGCCGCTGGTCCCGTCCCCTCGGAGATCCGCTACCCCGCATCGCGTATCGTCAGCCGCATCTCGACGGCCGAGTCGCGGTCACCGACGCTTCCGTCCTATCCGACGACGAACTCGACGCGCTCGTGGAGAAGTTCATCCATGCGGGATCCCTGGTCGCCGACGCCGGGTTCGACTTCGTCGACATCAAGCATTGCCACGGGTACCTGCTCCACGAGCTGCTCGGTGCGCGGAACCGGGAGGGCCGCTACGGGGGCTCGTTTGAGGGAAGGACCCGCTTCCTGCGATCGGTGGTAGAGGGTCTGCGTGCCGAACGGCCCGGCCTGGTCATCGCCGTGCGGCTGAGCGCCATCGATCCCGGGCCGTTCCGCGCCGACGAGGACGGCGTCGGGGTGCTGGAGCCGGGAGCGGAATCGCCGTTCGGCTTCGGGCCCGACGCCCACGATTCACTGGGGGAGACCCATCGATTCCTCGACCTGTGCGCCGAGCTCGGGATACCGCTGCTGTCGGTCTCGGTGGGCAGCCCGTACTACAACGCCCACGCCCAGCGCCCGGCATATCACCCGGCGATCGACGGTTACCTGCCGCCCCGAGAGCCCCTGGCGGAGGTCGCGGTCCACCTCGAGACCACCGCCGCGCTCGCCGCGGCCCATCCCGATCTCGTGCTGATCGGGAGCGGCTACTCGTACCTCCAGGAGGTGCTGCCCAACGCCGCCCAGTACCGGGTGCGAACCGGGGGAGTCGGCATGGTCGGGCTGGGAAGGATGGCGCTCAGCTACCCCCAGCTCCCCGCCGACGTCCTCACCGGCCGTGAGCTCCAGACGAGGCTGCTGTGCCGGACGTTCAGCGACTGCACGACGGGCCCGCGCATCGGTGAGGCCTCGGGGTGCTACCCCCTCGACGAGCACTACAAGCAGAGCGAGGCCCGCGTGGCCATCGCTGCCGCCAAGAAGGCGGGCAGGACGACGCCGGCCTGAAGCGCCGGGGCCCGAAACACCGACCTAGGCTCCAGCTCGTGAGCGGTACTCACTCCGTCGTCGTCGACGGCTCGCCCCTGACGATCCCCGACGTGGTCGCCGTCGCGCACCGGGCGGCAGAGGTGTTCGTTGGGGACGACCTCTCCGACCGGATGAACCCCGCCCTCCACGTCGTCCGCAGTGTCGTGGCCGGCAACGAGACCATCTACGGGGTCACCACCGGGTTCGGCGCCCTCGCGACGACGGTCTGCCCGCCGGACCAAGTGGCCCAGCTCCAGGTCGACCTGCTGCGCAGTCACGCCGGAGCGGTGGGTGAGCTCCTTCCCGCACCGATCGTGCGCGCCATGCTCCTGCTCCGGGCACGCACCCTCGCCCAGGGCCATTCCGGGGTGCGACCCGAGATCGTCGAGTACCTGGTCGAGCTGCTGCGACGCGATCTCCTGCCGGCGGTACCGGGACAGGGATCGGTGGGCGCATCCGGCGATCTCGCCCAGTTCGCCCATCTGGCCCTCCCCATCATCGGCGAGGGCCACCTGCTCGTCGATGGATCGCCGGTGCCGGCCGCCGAGGCCCTCACCGAAGCCGGCATCGACCCGCTGACGCTCGAGCCGAAGGAGGGCCTGAGCCTGCTCAACGGGACCGAGGGCATGCTGGCCCGCGGCTGTCTCGCCGTGGACCGTTCGATCCGCCTCGTCGACGCCGCCGACGCCACCTGCGCGCTCTCCGTCGAGGCGCTGCTCGCCTCCACCGTGCCCCTGGACCCGCGGATCCACGAGCTCAGGCCGCACCCGGGGCAGATCCAGTCGGCACGCACGATGGCCAGCCTGCTCAACGGCTCGGAGATCGTCGCCAGCCACAGGGACGACATGGTGCACGCCGTCCAGGACGCCTACAGCCTCCGCTGCGCTCCCCAGGTCCACGGCGCGGTTCGCGACTCGATCAATCATGCTCGAGCGGTGTTCGAGCGTGAGCTCGGTGCGGTGGTCGACAACCCGATCGTCTTCCCGGAGGAGGGTGACGTGATCTCGGGCGGCAACTTCCACGGGCAACCCCTGGCCATCGCCCTCGACCTGATGGCAATCGCCGTCACCGAGCTCGGGTCGATCTCGGAGCGACGTACCGATCGCATGCTCGATCCCCAGCACAGTTCCGGGCTCACCCCCTTCCTTGCCAAGAACCCCGGCGTCGAGTCCGGATACATGCTTGCCCAGTACACCGCCGCCGCCCTGGTCGCCGAGAACCGGGTCCTCGCTCATCCGGCGTCGATCGAGTCCATCCCCACCTCGGGATCCCAAGAGGACCATGTCTCGATGGGATGGGGAGCGGCGAGGAAGCTCGACGAGGTGCTGGACAACACGACGCGGGTGCTCGCCATCGAGCTGATCTGCGCCGCCGAGGGCACCGAGCAGCGGGCGCCGCTGCGGCCGGCCGCCGGCACGACCCGGGTGCTCGCCGCCGTCCGCAGCGCGGTGCCCCCGCTCGAGGGCGATCGGCCACCGGGCCCCGCCATCGAGGCAGTGGCCCGGCTGGTCACGGACGGCGGTCTCGATCCCATCGTTCACAGCGAGGAGGAGCCATGAGCAGAACCATCCGCGCTCCGCGAGGAACCGAACTCAACACCAGGGGCTGGCTCCAGGAGGCCGCGCTCCGCATGCTGATGAACAACCTGGATCCCGAGGTCGCCGAGAACCCCGATGAGCTCGTCGTCTACGGCGGCACGGGAAAGGCGGCGCGGAACTGGGAGGCCTACGACGCCATCGTCCGCACCCTGAAGACGCTCGAGGACGACGAAACCCTTCTCGTCCAGTCGGGAAAGCCGGTCGGTGTCTTCCGCACCCACGAGATGGCGCCCCGGGTCCTGATCGCCAACAGCCTGCTCGTGCCCGACTGGGCCGATTGGGAGACCTTCTGGGCCCTCGAGGCCAAGGGCCTGATCATGTACGGGCAGATGACCGCGGGCTCCTGGATCTACATCGGCACCCAGGGGATCCTCCAGGGAACCTTCCAGACCTTCTCCGCCATCGCCGATCAGCGCTTCGACGGGAGCCTCGCCGGCACCCTCACCCTCACCGGTGGTCTCGGCGGCATGGGCGGTGCCCAGCCGCTGGCCGTCACGATGAACGACGGCGTCGCCCTCATCGCCGAGGTGGATCCCGAGCGGATCGCCAGGAGGATCGAACACCGCTACCTCGACGAGGTCGCCGACGATCTCGACGACGCCGTCGCCAAGGTCGAGGCTGCCAAGGCGGAGCGCCGCGCCCTCTCGGTGGGGGTCGAGGGCAACGCCGCCGACGTCTTCCCCGAGCTCCTGCGCCGCGGCGTCGCCATTGACATCGTCACCGACCAAACCTCGGCCCACGATCCGCTCAACGGCTACGTGCCTCGCGGCTACACCCTCGCCGAGGCCCTCGAGCTTCGCCGCGAGGATCCCGACACCTATGTCAAGGCCGCCAGAGAGTCCATGGCGGCGCATTGCGAGGCCATGGTCGGGTTCCAGGCCGCGGGCGCAGAGGTCTTCGACTACGGGAACAACCTGCGGGGCGAGGCCAAGCTCGGCGGGTTCGCCGACGCCTTCGCCTACCCGGGTTTCGTACCTGCCTACCTGCGCGACCTCTTCGCCAAGGGCATGGGGCCGTTCCGATGGGCGGCCCTGTCGGGCGATCCCGACGACATCAAGGCCAGCGACGATGCGGTGCGCACGCTCTTCCCCGATCACCGTGCCCTCCACCGGTGGCTCGATCTGGCCGAGGAACGCGTTCGGTACCAGGGCCTTCCCGCCCGCATCCTGTGGCTGGGGTACGGCGAGCGGGATCTCGCCGGCGCCGCCTTCAACGACCTCGTTGCCTCCGGCCGGGTGACGGCTCCGATCGTCATCGGGCGCGACCACCTCGACTCGGGCTCGGTGGCCTCGCCGTACCGGGAGACCGAGGCCATGCTCGACGGTTCGGACGCGGTTGCCGACTGGCCGATCCTCAACGCCCTGCTCAATACCGCCTCGGGAGCGGCGTGGGTGGCGGTCCACCACGGCGGTGGGGTGGGCATGGGGAAGTCGATCCACGCCGGCGCCCAGGTCGTCGCCGACGGGACGGAGGAGGGCGCGCTGCGCCTGGAACGGGTGCTCACCAACGACCCGGGGACGGGTGTCGCCCGCCACGTCGATGCCGGATACCCGGTTGCCGAGCAGGTCGCCCGCGAGCGCGGGGTCAGGATCCCAATGTGGGAACAGTGAGCGACAAGCTAAAAGTTGCAAGCGACAAGCCGGGAACGGGCTTGCAGCTTGAAGCTTGCAGCTTGCAGCGGGCTGCTCGATGAGCAGCCTCCTGATCACCAACATCGGTCAGCTGATCACCAACGATCCCGGGCACGGCGGCCTCCTCGGGATCATCGACGATGCCGCGGTGGCCGTCGTCGGAGGGAGCATCGCCTGGGTGGGCCCCGAAGCGGAGCTCTCGCCCGACCACCTCGAGCTGCCGTTGCACGACGCCTCCAGATCCTGCGTCGTTCCCGGGTTCGTCGATGCCCACACCCACATCGTCTTCGCCGGGGATCGCAGCGAGGAGTTCGCCCGACGACTGGAGGGGGAGACCTACGAGGAGATCCTCGCCTCCGGCGGGGGCATTCTCGCCACCGTCGAGGCCACCAGGACCGCCGACGGGAACGATCTCTTCGAGGCGGCGGCTGCCAGGGCCCGGCGCATGCTTGCCGCGGGCACGACGACGATCGAGGTGAAGTCCGGGTACGGGCTCGACGTCGATGCCGAAGCCAAGATGCTGGGCGTCACTGCGAGGCTGGGCGCCGAGCATCCGATCGACGTCGTCCCGACCTTCCTGGGCGCCCACGTCGTGCCCGCCGACTACCGGGATCGCAGGGACGAGTACGTCGATCTCGTCTGCGGCACGATGCTCGAGGTGTGCGCCCCCCTCGCCACGTTCTGTGACGTCTTCTGCGATGAGGCCGCGTTCACCGTCGAGGAAACGCGCCGGATCCTTGAGGCCGGAACGGAGCGGGGGCTCGGCCTCCGTGTGCACGCCGACCAGCTGGGATGGGTCGGTGCCGCCGCGCTCGCCGCCGACCTGGCTGCCGCCAGCGCCGACCACCTCGACCATGCCACCGAAGCCGACCTCGCGGCGATGCGAGAGACCGGGACGTCGGCGGTGCTGCTCCCCGGCGTCTCGTTCTCGATGCGTTTGCCCTACCCCGACGGTCGGGCGGTCTGGGACAGCGGGGTGACGGTGGCCCTGGCCACCGACTGCAACCCCGGCACGGCGTGGATCGAGAGCATGCCGTTCGTCATCGCGCTCGCCAGCCTCCACATGGGGCTCACGCCGGCGGAGGCCCTGTGGGCGGCGACCCTGGGAGCCGCCCGGTCGCTGCTCCTCGAGGACCGCGGCGCCCTGACGGTGGGCGCGGTCGCCGACTTGGTCGTCCTCGATGCCCCAACGTACCTCCACATCCCGTACCGACCCGCTGCCGACCTCGTGGCGACGGTGATCAAGCGAGGCGTTCCGGTGTGAGTGACTACTTCTCGGTCGAGCACCCGATCCGCTTCGCCCACCGCGGCGGCCTCCTCCTCTACCCCGAGAACACGATGCACGCCTTCGGGAGGGCGATCGAGGACCACGGCTACCACTACGTCGAACTCGACGTCCGCCTCAGTGCCGACCGGGTGCCGGTGCTCGTGCACGACGCCACGCTGGATCGCACCACGGACGGTTCGGGCGATGTCTCGGATCGAACCGTGGCCGAGCTCAAGGAGCTCGACGCCGCCTATCACTTCGACCCGGGAAACGACTATCCGCTGCGGGGCGCGGGGATCACCGTCCCGACGCTCGACGAGGTGTATCGCGCCTGGCCGGAGCTCCGGGTCAACATCGAGCTCAAGGAAGACGCCGAATGGGCAGCCGCCGAGGTGATCCGCACCCACCGTGCCGAGAACCGGACGCTGGTCGGGTCCTTCAGCGACCGTCGAATCGCCCGATTCCGCCGTATCACGGGCGGCACGGTGGCGGTCTCGGTCGGTACCGTCGGAGCCATCAGGATGTGGGCCGCGTCCCGCCTGGGGTTGGCGCCGAGGTTTCGGGTACAGGCCTATCAGGTCACCGAGCAGTACACCGGGCTCAACGTCGACCGTAGATTGGTGAGCGCCGTGCACAGGGCCGGCGCCCACATTCATGTGTGGACGGTGAACGAAGAGGAGGACATGCGCAGGCTGCTCGATCTCGGGGTCGACGGGATCATGACCGACCGTCCCGATCTGCTCAACGAGGTGATGGGTGTCTGAGTACCTCGGCCGGATCGTTCGCCTTCAGATCCAGGGGGAGCCGCTCAAGGCGACCGGCGTCTACCTCCCCGAGCATCTGACGACCGTGGACGAGGCGGTCATCTCGCGGGACGGGATGCTCGGATGGGACGGGAAGGCGTGGCTGGTCGATGCTCACCACACCGCACACCCGAGATCGCGAGGTGGTGGGAAGCGGGCGCTTTCGGTCGGGCTGACCGGACACTACGAAGCGATGGCGCAGCGGTTCGACAGAGCCACGCTGGGCATCGGTGGCGAGAACCTCGTCGTCGAAGGTCCGGCGCTCCGCCTTCCCGAGATCGCGGGCGGGTTCGTGGTGCGCCGGCCCGATGGAACCGCGGTCGAACTCCTGAGCCCAAGGGTTGCGGCCCCGTGTGTCGAATTCACCTCCTACCTGCTCGGTGCCGACGGTCCGCTGCCCCGCGAGGAGATCGAGGAGGACAAGGCCTTCCTCGATCAGGGCACGAGGGGTCACATCGTCGGTGTCGACCATCTGACCGCCCCCGTCCTCATCGCGGTGGGCGACGAGGTCTACCTGCGGTGATGCTGGAACGGCTGGTGGGGAGCTGGGTGGGAATCGGAAGCGGTGACTTCCCGACGCTCGAGCCCTTCGACTACCGCGAGATCCTGGAGGTGAGCGACACCGACGGTCTGGTGCACTACCGCCAGACGACCTGGCGCCGGCAGACCGGCGGCGAGGTCCTTTCCCACACCGAGACCGGGTTCATCAGCATCGACGAAGCAGGCATCACCGAGGTCTTCAACGCCCAGGGCACCGACCGTGTGGAGGTGCTGCGCGGGCCGGCCACGACGCAGAACGGCCTTCTCGTGCTCGACCTGGAGAGCGTGCTCGTCGCAGGCGACGAGCGGGTGCTGCGCAGCTGGCGGTCGATCGTCGTGGACGGGGACGTCCTCCGCTACCGAATGGGCATGGCGACGACGGATGTTCCGGATGGGGCGAATCACGTCACCGCCGCGCTCATCAGGTCCTGACTTTCTGCCCTTCCCCTTCACCGCTCCGTAGAGGATGGTGGTGGGCAGACGGAGGGGGTGATGGACCTGCTCGAAGCAGTCGCCGACCTGCTCGGCCTGCTGGTCGCAGTGGGGTTTCTCGCGGCGATCCCGGTCTGTTTTCTCAAGGGCCGCCGCGGATTCGGCTGGTTCGGGATCGTCGGCTTCGCGGTGGGCCTTGCGATCAACTTCCCCGTCTTCCGATTCGGGCGGGAGGAGGGTCTGGATGAGTGGCTGTGGCTCTGGCGCGGAGCGGGTTTGCTGATTGCAGTCATCGTCATCGTCGCCGCGACGCAACCTGGCGAGCCGGATTCGAGGTGGGAGCGACGCGTCCGGCACCGGCTCGCGCGTCACAGCTGAAACGGAATACCGTTGAGCAGCAGGATTCGATCGATCACCGCTTCGCGGGCCTCATCGAAGGAGAGTCGGGACCGCTCGTCGTGCGGGATGCCGCGTTCCTGGATGTAGACCCGGAAGGTGTCGTCCTCCTCGAGGATGTAGAGCCCGTCCCGTGGTCCAACCCTGTTCCTCCCCAGGGCGAGGAGGGCCGCCCGCCCGTCGATCTCGGCGATGACGTCGACTCGCTCGAGCGTGAACGCCTCGGCGAAGTCCGCCGCGGTCGTGGCGCGCCGGTCGAGGATCTGTGATGCCATCCGCGCCCCCTTGCGTTGCAGGATCGCCTGGGCCTGTTCCTGCCGGGTGGGGCGCTCGTTCATCGGTCCTCAAGGCCGCGGGTCAATGCTCCGTAGAATCTACCGATGACGACCCTCCTCGCCGTCCTTCTGACCGTCACCCTGCAGGCCCCCTTCGGTGAGGCCGAAGTGCAGGTGCTCGGCGCGCCGTCCGCCAGGACCATCGACGTGACCGTCGAGGTCGAGGGCGAGCCGGTCGCCGTCCTGGCCAGGATCACGACCCTGACCGGCGAGCTCGATCCCGTTGCCCTCGTCTCCCGCGGCGGAGGCCGGTACGGGCAGGCGATCCGGCTCACCGAATGGGAGGACGCGGCGATTGCCTTCGAGTACATCGGCGCCGACGGAACGACCACCATCTCCGCCGCCTCGACGCTGACCGAACTCGGCGTCGACCCTGAGCTGGTCAGGCCGTCGGTTTCCGTCGCTCCGCCCGAGTCGGAGGGCCTCCCGATCGATCCCTGGTTGCTTGCCGCCGGGGCCGCCGCCCTCGCCGCAGTCGTTCTGCTCGGCTTCTGGGCCAGCGGGAGCCTCGGCGATTTCGGCAAATCGGAGGATTGGACCTATACCGGGTCGGCGGCAGAAGACGATGCCCGCGATGAGGCGGCCGCGGAGGAGTCGGCCCCCATTGACTAATTGTCGGGATTAGTCGACAATTCGGGGATGACCGTCCACCGAGAGCTCGACTACGACATCGACGACGAGGTCGTCGCCGACACCCCGGAGGCGCTCAAGGCGCTCGCCTCCGACACCAGGCTGCTCATCCTCGACCTCCTCCTGGACCGCGCCGCCACCACCTCCCAGCTCGCCGATGCCCTCGACGTGCCCAAGGGAACGGTCGGCTACCACCTCAAGGTGCTGGAGAGCGCCGGCCTGGTGCGGATCGTGCGCACGGCAAAGGTGCGAGCGATGACCGAGAAGTACTACGGGCGGGTCGGCCGCACGATCGTGATGGGCGGCAAGGCCGACGACACCGACCCGCTCTACCTGATCCATGCCGCGCTCCGCGACGTGCGGTCCGTCGATGGCGAGGCGCTCCCGATGTTCACCGTTCGCCGGGCGAGGATCCCCGAGGAGCGGGCAGCCGCATACGCCGAGGAGCTGGCCCGGCTCGCCGCCGAGTTCTCCGCCGAGCCCCGAGCCGGGGGCCGCGTGTACGGGATGCTGGCGGGGATCTATCCGACCGATCTGCCGATCCTCGACGACGAGCCATGACCGAGACGACGGCAGAGAAGCAGACGCGGGTCCCGCTCGGGTCCAACTACTGGAAGCTGTGGTCGGCCTCGGTGGTGTCCAACCTCGGCGACGGCGTCGCGGCCATCGCCTACCCGTGGCTCGCCTCGGCGGTGACCAGGGATCCGGTGCTGATCGCCCTGATCGCCGTGGTCCAGCGGTTGCCCTGGCTCGTCTTCACCCTTCCCGCCGGTGTCATCACCGACCGCGTCGACCGCAGGAAGATCATGGTGTCGATGAACGTGCTGCGCACCGCGCTCACGGTCGTCGTCGCGCTGATCGTCCTGTGGCAGACCGCGGCGCTGCCCGCACCCGACGAGATCGCCGGCGGCATCGACATCACCACGAACTGGGCCGTCTACACCACGCTGATCGTGTCGGCGCTGCTCTTCGGGATGGCGGAGGTGCTCTACGACAACTCGGCCCAGACGATCCTGCCGGCCATGGTCGCTCCAGAGGGGCTGGAACGGGCCAACGGCAACCTGTGGAGCGCCGAGATGGTGGCCAACAACTTCGCCGGTCCGCCGCTGGGGAGCCTGCTCATCGGGCTGGCTTTCGCCCTGCCGTTCCTCTTCGACGCCGGGACCTTCGCCGTCTCCGCCGTCCTCCTCTTCACCGTCACCGGCTCCTTCAAGGTCGATCGCGACGCCGATGAGCTCGCGGCAAGGGTCGACTGGTGGGGCGAGATCAAGGCCGGGTTCGGCTGGTTGTGGGGGAACGAGCTGCTCAGGGTGATGGCGATCGTGCTCGGGCTCCTCAACGCCCTCACCTCGATGGTCTTCGCCACCTTCGTGCTGTTCGCCCAGGAGGTGCTCGAGGTCAACGCCTTCGTCTTCGCCATCCTCGGGGTCGCCGCCGCCCTCGGCGGGGTGATCGGCGGCCTGCTCGGACCCAGGATCAGCGAGCGCATCGGGAGCGGCCCCTCGCTCACGGTCACGTTCGTCGCCGGGATCCTGACCTCGCTGGTGATCGGGCTCACCAGCAATTGGGTGGTGGCCTTCGTCGGCTTCGCCGCCTTCACCTTTGCGGCGACGCTGTGGAACGTGGTCACGGTGTCGTTCCGCCAGACGATCATCCCCGACGAGCTCCTGGGCCGGGTCAACTCCGTGTACCGGTTCTTCGGCTGGGGGATGATGCCGATCGGGCTGGCCCTCGGCGGGGTGCTCGTGGCCGTCACCGAGGCGCTCGGCGGGTCGCGGGTGCTGGCGCTGCGGATGCCGTGGTTCGTTTCGGCGGCCGGGCTCCTGATCGTGTTCGTCTATGCGGGTCCGAAGCTCACCACCGAGGCCATCGAGACGGCTCGTGCCGCGGGGATCGCCGCCAAGGGATCGTAAGCGTTCTTGCGTAACGTGGGCCCGTATACGGGCCCACGTTACGCAAGAACGGTCAGGCGACCTTCGCTCCTCGCTTCCGCATCAGCACCACGGCGGCGGCAAGGGCACCGAGCGATGCGGCGAGGGCGACACCGGCGAGCGGTGTGGGGCGCGGGATCGCGGGCCCCATCGTCACCGGCCGCTGGAATTCGACGGTGCGCCACTCCTGCTCCTCTGCGAGCTTCCTCAGCTCCTTCTCCGGGTTGACCGCAACCGGGTTCCCGACCAGCTCGAGCATCGGCACGTCGGTGATCGAGTCGGAGTACGCGTAGGACCCGTCGAGGTCGATGTCCTGTTGCGCCGCCATCTCCTTGATGGCGTCGACCTTGCCTTGGCCCATGGCGTAGCGCTCGATCTCGGGCAGGTAGCGACCCTCGTCGTCGCTCTTCACCTTGGTGGCGATCACGTCGTCCACCCCCAGGTACTCGGCGATCGGTCTGACGATCTCCTCGGGGCTGGCCGACACGATCACGACCCGGCGCCCCTGCCGCTTGTGCTCGTCGATGAGGAACAGCGCCTCTGCATAGACGAGCGGCTCGGCGAACTCGGCGAGGGTCTCGCGCACCAGCTGTTCGACCTCGGTGCGATGCCACCCCGAGATGAGGTCGAGCAGCTCGTCCCTCGCCCGCTCCAATTGGTCCTGGTCGGCGCCGAACACGAGGTAGAACACCTGGGCGATGCTGAGACGGGCCAGGGCCCGCTTGCCGAGGAACCCGGCGCGGTACAGGGGTCGACCGAAGGCGAGCGTCGACGATTTGGCGATCACCGTCTTGTCGAGGTCGAAGAAGGCGGCCTGTGGCATCGGCATGGCAAAGTGTATCGGCAGCCGTCGGCTCGACTGGACGGGCAGACGGCCCCCTTGATTCGACGACCGGCAGCCCATACGGTGAGCGGGCCTCACCAGCAGGGGGAAACGTGCCGGCGCTCGCCATCTGGTCGCCGGAGGACGGGGTTCTGGGGGTGGTCGCGCCCCTGGGACTCGCCGCGGCGGCGGGAACGGCGCTGGTGGTGGATCTGGATCCCCTCGGGCCGCGTTACCCGGGCGACGGGACGCTCGCCGACCTCGTCGTCGAGGGGCCGAGGCGCATCGACCTCAACCCCGACCAGCGGGGTGTGGCGGTGCTCCGCAACGGCGGGATCGAGCCGGACGACGCCGAACCGGTGCTCGAGGCCCTCGTCGCCGGCTGGCCGGCCGTGGTGTTTCGACTGCCTGCCGATCACCGGGGCGAGACGGGCGCGATCCCGGTCGTGCCCTTGATACCCGGTGGGATCCTGCCCGACTACGGCCCCCGGGCGGTGTACCAGCGGTCCGGATGGAGGGTCGAGTCACCACCGAGAGCGATCGTGCTGCCGCGCCCGCGGCGCTCCACGATCGGGAGACTCCTCACCGGCGCGGCACCGCCGCCGTGGGACCGGTGGGTCAACGCCTGGAAGTCGCTGTGGGAGCGACCGTGACCGCAGCGGATCGCATCATCGCCCGCCTCCTCGACTCCGACGTACCGCTGGAGCGTGGGCCGCTGACGGCAGCGGCCGCCGCCATCGCACCCGAGGAGGCGCCGCTCGCCGATGCGGACCTCCTGACCGATGTGGTCGACGCCATCACCGGTCTGGGTCCGATCGAACGGCTGCTCCGCCAGCCCGACGTCACCGATGTGCTCGTCAACGCGCCTGCGGAGATCTGGGTGGAGCGGTCGGGACGGCTGGAGCGAGCCGACATGGCGTTCCGCGACGATGCGGCCATCGTCGCGGCCGTCGAGCGGGTGGCGGCTCCGCTCGGACTGCGCATCGATCGAGCCAGTCCTGCCCTCGACGCCAGGCTTCCCGACGGCTCCCGGCTCCATGCGGTCATTCCGCCTGCGGCCGTCGACGGTCCGATCGTGGCCATCCGGCGGTTCATCCCGGCGGTCGAGGACCTCGAGGGCCTCATTGCCGCCGGCAGCGTCGATGAACGCGGAGCCGATTCGCTGCGGGAGTCGGTGGCGGAACGCAGGAATCTGCTGGTCGCCGGTGGCACCGGGGCAGGCAAGACAACGCTGCTCAACGTGCTCTCCCGTGAGATCGACGAGGGGGAGCGAACGGTGACGATCGAGGATTCCGCCGAGCTGAGGCTCCACGGACACGTCGTCCGCCTGGAGGCACGGCCGCCGAATGCCGAAGGAGTGGGGGAGATCACCCTGCGGACGCTGCTCCGTCACGCTCTCCGGCTCCGTCCCGATCGCATCGTGATCGGCGAGGTGCGGGGTCCCGAGGCCCTGGACATGGTGCAGGCGATGAACACCGGCCACGACGGCTCGATGTCGACGATCCATGCCAACGGCCCTGAGGAAGCCCTGTGGAGGTTGGAGAGCTTGGCCGCGATGGCCGAGGCCGGCCTCTCGGCCGACACCTTGCGCCGCCAGATCCGCAGCGCGATCGATCGCATCGTGTTCGTGGAACGGAGCAGGGGGGTCAGGCGGGTGGCCTCGATCGGTGATGTGTCGACGGCGGGAGTCGAGGAGCGGTACGCATGCTGACGATCCTGCTGCTCGCCGCCGCCGTCGCTTCGGGTGTACATCCCGCGGCGATCGGTGTCGCCTTCCTCGCCGCCGTCGAGCCGCGACTCGTCGTCGTCGCGGCAGCGGGCTGGGCATTGCATTCCCTCAGGCGACGCCGCCGCACCGCGCCAGGAGATACCGAGGCGGCGTTCCTGCGCGCGCTGGCCGCCGAGCTTCGCACCGGAACCTCGCTACGCCTCGCCCTCGCCGAGGCCGCAGACCGGACGTCGCTCGACCTCGGCCGGGCGGCACGTCTGGCGCGGTCGGGCATGCCCATCGATCGAATCGCCCCGCTCGTCGAACAACGGCTTCCGGTCAACGGCGTTGCGACGGCCGCGGCGCTCGAGCTGAGCGCATGGAGCGGCGCCAGGACGGCATCCGTCTTCGACGGACTGGCCGAACGCGCCGCCGAAGCAGCCGAGCTACACCGGGAGCAGCGCGCCGCCACCACGCAGGCTCGGTTGAGCGCCTGGGTGGTGGGGCTCGCTCCGCTCGTGTTCACCGCGCTCGTGCTCGTCGCTGGGGGGCTGGACTCGATGTCGACGGCCGGCGGCATCGGCATCCCCATCGTGGCGGTGGGCGTGGCGCTCGAGCTCGCCGGTCTCGCCGTCGTCGCCCTCATCCTCCGCAGGGAGGCATCGTGACGCCGGCGACCGTGCTCGCGCTCGGTGTCCTCTCCCTCGATCTCCGTCGGGTGCGCTCGCTGGTGGCCGGGCTGTCGCACCGGCCGGCGCGGCGGTCGCCTCACGACGCGACGTTGCTGGCCGAGCTCACCGCGCTCGGGCTCAGCGGCGGCCTCGGCTTCACCGGTGCGGTCTCTGCAGCGGCCCGGCACGTTCCGCCGGAGACGGCCCGAATCGTCGGCCGAGCCTTGAGGAAGCCGGGATCGGTGCCGTCCGATCCCTTCGTCGGACCGCTGTTTGCGAACGCGCACCGGGCCTCGCACACCGGAGCACCGCTGTTGAGCGCGATCGAGGGCTACGCCGCGAGCCTGCGCCTCGAGGAACGATCGGCTGCGGTCGAGCGGGCGCGACGGCTCCCGGTCAAGCTGCTCTTCCCGCTCGCCCTCCTGATCCTCCCCGGATTCCTGCTTCTCACGGTCGGTCCCGCCGTGCTCGCCGGAATCGACCGGCTCGGTCTCTGACTTCCCACCGCACCGGCCGGATGCCGGATCGAGAAAGGGTCGCCATGCGCAATCTCCGAACCAGCCAGGCAGGCCAGGCCACGGCCGAGTACGCCCTCGTGTTGATCGCCGCCGCTGCGGTCGCCCTCGCCCTCATCGTGTGGGCGAGCACGTCGGGCGTGCTTCCCGAGTTCTTCAACTCGGTGATCCGAAAGGTCACCTCGATCGCCAACGGGAGCCCGCTCGGATGAGCGAGCGGGGAGGCGCGGTGGTCGAGTTCGCCCTCGTCCTGCCGCTGGTCCTCGTCCTGCTCCTGGGTCTGATCGAGGTGGCTCTGGTGGCGCGGGGCCAGCTGATGGTGATCAACGCGGCGCGGGAAGGGGCGCGGGAGGCAGCGGCTACGCCCGATCCATCCTTCGCGGTGAGGGCGGCACGCACCGCACTCGGTGACGCGGGAGCCCTGGCTCGCATCTCGGTGAGTCGACCGCACACGGTCGGCGAGCCTGCTCGGGTGCGAGTCGTGATGCGATACCGGGTCGCAGCACCGCTGCTGGGTGGGTTTTCGGTCGATCTCTCGGCGAGCGCGGCGATGCGGGTCGAGCGGTGAACGACCAGTGCGGTGGGGCAGTGACCCTGATGCTTGCCGCCGTGGGCCTGTTGGCGCTGCTCATCATCGGACTCGCGGACGCAGGGGTCATCATCGCGGCACGGCACCAGGCCGCCGCGGCCGCCGATGCCGCCGCCCTCGCCGCAGCGCCGGTCACCTTTCGGGCCTTCGGTGCTGCGGGGACCGCTTCGCACGAAGCGGCACGGTTTGCTGCGATGAACGGAGCATCGGTCGTCTCCTGTCGCTGCCGCGTCGATCGGAGCTGGAGGGCCAGGACGGTCGAAGTCGTCGTCGAACGAACGGTTCGGCTCGTCGGTGGCGGTGCGCTCACCGTGCGGGCACGCAGCACCGCGGAGTTCGACCCGGCGCAGCTCGTCAGCCCTCGTCGCTGAGCAGTCCGTCGTCGACGACGTCGGCGATCATCTCCCTCGCCGCCTCGCCGATGAACACCACCGATCCACCTCCCGCCGTCCCCAGGGTGCCGGGGAGAACGACGTTCTCGATCACCCCGGGATCGAGAACGAATGCGGTGGCCGCCAGCTGGATCAGCGCGGTCGGCGTGAGGTCGGTCCAGGTGTGGTCGTCGAGGATGGCCAGGAACATCGGGGCGGCGAGGATGTCGTTGGTTTGCATCAAGCGCAGCATCGCCAGCATCACCACCCCCTGGTTGAACGACCGTGTGAGGTCGCCGCCCGGCACCCCTTTCCTGGTCCGGGAGTACTCGAGCGCCCGCTGCGGCGACAGCGTCTGTTCACCCGCCCGAAAGCCGGGCCACCACTCCTGTGCGGGGATGGCCCTGGGGATGTCGATCGGAAGGTTTCCGAGCGCCCGCATCAGCCCCTCGAAGCCGACGAAGCCGGTGACGACGTAGCCCTCGATGGGGATGTCGAACTCCTCCCCGACCACGTCGGTGATGGCCTCCGGCCCCCTTCCCGCCATCACCGACGACAGCTTCATCGAGCCGTAGGGCGAGGCGACGTAGCTGTCGCGGGGGAATCCGAGGATGGTGCCGGTTCGGTCGCCGGCACGGGCGGTGAGCAGGTGCACGCTGTCGGCCCGGTAGCGCTGCTGGTTCTGCCCCGGCCGGGCGTCCGATCCCAGCACCAGGACCCGCCGTGGCTCGTCGCCGAACCAACCGCCGCCCTCGGCGGGGGCGGCGCCGACGATCTGCCATCCCCCGCCCTGGTCGGCTGCGGCGTAGACATCACCGGCGGTGGAGACGGCGATGGCGACCGAGCCGGCCTCCAGCTCGGCGATCGCGGCGATCACGTCCACCTCCTCCGGTACGTCCAGGTCGAGAACGAGGAGCGGGTCGGCGAAGGCCTCGGGCATCGGTGGGTCACTGTTGCGCTGGTCGACCTTCCACGACAGCACGGCGCCGAGGGCGGCGGCGAGGTCGTCGGGTACCTCACCGGACACGGCCACCGTTCGCAGCGGCTGGGTGGTCGTCGTCGATGTCGATGTGGTCGTCGGCGCCTGCGTCGTGGTCGCCTGAGTCGTCGTCGGCGTCGTCGATGTCGCCGCTTCCTCGGCACCGGTGCAGGCAGCGGCGGTGAGGGTGGCGGCGAGGAGGAAAGCGGTCGTCCGGCGGATCGGGAACCTGGTCACTGCGCCGCAGGCTAGGAGCGAGGAGGCGTATTGCGGTGTCGGTTCCGTGCTCGCGGCACGGCCTAACCTCCGGTGGCTATGCGCATTGTGATTGCGGGCTCGGGCCGGGTCGGGAGCGACCTGGCGGTCACCCTCTCCGAGGAGGGCCACGACGTCTCTGTGATCGACACGGACGAGGCGTCGTTCGATCTGCTCGGTGGCACCTTCAACGGGACGACGCACACCGGCCTCGCCTACGACGTCCGAATTCTCAAGGAGGCAGGGATCGAGTTCGCCGACTGGTTCGTGGCGGTGACCGACTCCGACAACGCCAACGCGATGGCCGTCCAGGTCGCCAGGTCGGTGTTCGGCGTTCCCGAGACCATCGCCCGACTCGACGATCCTTCCCGTGCCGACGCATACCGGACGATGGACATCCGGTACATCGCCGGTACCCACCTGATGTCCCGCGTGCTCCACGAGCAGATCGTCGATCCCGAGTTCGACTACCACATCACGTTCTCAGGGGGCGATGTCGAGATCGTCGACCTGACCCTCGGCGAGCGAGCCAGGGATTTGACGGTCGACGATCTGGAGGTCAAGGGTGAGCTGCGTGTTGCCGCCGTGCGGCGCGGTGACCGGACGATCATCCCCGAGCCCGACTTCAGGCTGCGGCCCGGGGACCTGGTGGCGGCGGGGGCGAAGCAGGGGGCCATGCGAAGGGTGAAGAAATACCTCGTCGACGTCGAGCCGGAGCTGGCATGAGAGTCGTGATCATCGGAGGCGGCAAGATCGGCTCCTACCTGGCGCGCGAGCTGGCAGACGACGGCCACATCGTGTCGGTGATCGAGACCGACTCGGCGCACGCCAGGAAGGTGGTCTCCAGCGCGAAGGTGCTCGTCTTCGACGGGGATGGTACCGATCCCGACGTCCTGCGTACCGCCGACATCCGCCGGGCGGACTGGGCGGTGGCACTGACGGGAAGAGACGAGGACAACCTGGTCGCGACTCAGCTCGCCCTGGCGCACGGCGCCAAGCGGGTGCTGGCGAGGCTGAACGATCCGTCGAACCAACCCACCTTCGAGGCGCTCGGAATCCCGGTGGTGAGCGTCACCGACCTGATCGCTCAGGTGATCACGAAGGAAGTCGAGGTCCCGGACGTCTCGGAGAGCGATCTCTTCGCCGGCGGAAAGGTTGCGGTCCAGGAGGTCGAGGTCCCCGACGCCTTCGCAGAGAAGACGGTGGCCGAGCTCGGCCTTCCCGACGACGCCGTGGTCGTGACCCGCATCAGGAACGGCAACGTGTCGATCGCCCACGGCGCCACGTCGATCAAGCCGGGAGATCGGGTCGTCGTGGCGTCGACGATCGAGATGATGTCCGACGCCGCCCAGACGCTCGGCAACGGCGAGAGTGCGTCGTGATCGATCGGGGGCGGCCGCGGCGCTCCGGTTGGATCCCCGATCCGCTGGGTGCGCTGGCCTCCTTCGTTGCCGAGGCCGTGATCGTCGTGGCGCTGAGTGCGGCGACGCTCGTGGTGGCGGCGCTCGCCCTCTGGCTGTTCTAGATGCTCATCCGGCCCGTCGCCAGAGACTTCGAGATCATCGGGTACTACCTGGGTCGCGTCTTCCTCGTCGTCGCCGCTGCCAGTCTCCTACCCCTGGGCTGGGCGATACTCGGGAGGGAGTGGGGGCCGGCCAGCTCGTTCGTCCTGATGATCGGGGTGTTCGCCGTCCTCGGCATGACCATGCTCAGACTCAGCGGGCGTGAGCAGCGCCTGGATTGGGCACACGGCATGGTGGTCGTTGCGGTCACCTGGCTCGCGGTGCCCGCCATCGGCTCGATTCCCTTTCTGCTCTCGGGACACTTCGGCGGCGTGCTCGACGCGTACTTCGATGCGATGTCCGGGCTCTCCACCACCGGCCTCGCCCTGATCCAGGACCTCGACCATCTCGCCCCCTCGCTGAACTTCTGGAGACACCTCCTGCACTTCCTCGGGGGACAGGGCATCGTGATCGCCGTGCTCGTCCTGTTTGCCGGAGGCGGCACGCTGACCATGTACTACGGGGAGGGACGCGACGACCATATCCTGCCGTCGGTCCGGTCGACGTCGCGGTTCATCTGGGGCGTCGCCGTCGCCCACCTCGCCTTCGGTCTGATCGCCCTCGGATTCGTTGCCTTCGTCGTCCTCGGGTTCGGGTTCGGCCGATCGATGTTCCATGCCCTGATGATCTTCTTCGCGGGATTCGACACCGGCGGGTTCGCCCCGCAGAGCACCAGCATCGGCTACTACCACTCCCCGCTCTTCGAGTTCGTCATTGCGGTGCTGATGGTCGCCGGGGCCACGTCGTTCGGGGTCCACTTCGCCCTGTGGTGGGGGCCCCGCCGCGTCGTGACGAGGAACCTGGAGACGCGAACGATCCTGACGGTGTTCCTGTTCACGATGTCCCTCACCATCGCCGGGCTCGCGGCGGCGGGAGCGTACGGCGATCTCGCCGGCGTGACACGGCAGGGCTTCTTCCAGGCGCTGTCGGCGCAGACGGGAACGGGATTCACCACGCTCCCCTCCTCCGAGCTCGCCCGGTGGAGCGGCCTGGCTTTCGGCGGCATGGCGATCGCCATGGCGCTGGGCGGCATGGCGTCGTCCACTGCAGGGGGAGTGAAGTCGCTCCGCATCGGCCTGACCCTTCGTTCGATGGGCCAGGAGATCCACTCGATCCTGCTGCCCCACGGCGCGATGGTCGATCGCTCGTACTTCCAGTTTCGCAAACGCCGGCTGACACCCGATCTGGCCCGGTCGGTCATGACGATCTCGCTGCTGTACGTGGCGCTCTACCTGGTCGGTGCGGGCGTTGCCATCGCCTACGAGACGCCGTTGAAGGAAGCGCTGTTCGAGTCGGTGAGCGCGGGCGCCAACGTGGGCCTGTCGATGGGGGTCACCGATCCGGTGATGCCGGCGCTGCTCAAGGTCACCTACATCATCGAGATGTGGTTGGGCAGGCTCGAGTTCGTCGCCGTGTTCGCCTTCTTCGGCTTCCTGTTCGCACTGGTGCGTGGGAAGTGAGGCGCCCGGCGATCGGTCGGGGGCTCCTGGCGGTCATCACGGCGGTGCTGGTTGCCCTCGCCCCGGCTGCCGCGGTTGCCCAGGAGACGGTCTCGGTCGACGCGTTGCTCGCCGACCCCGGCGACTACGAAGGCAAGACGATCGTGCTCCAGGGCGAGCTCATCGGGGATTACGGATTTCGATCGGACGGCTCGATGTGGGCTCAGCTCAACGACGACTCGTACGCCTACGAGCCCGTGGTGGATGGTGGACCGCTCACCGGGCCCAATCAGGGCGTGGGAGTGCGCATGCCCGAGCAGATCGGTCGCACCCTCGATCCACCGGGCGGCTACCGGGTTCGTGGACCGATCGTCAGGGCGACGGGCATCTGGCGCTACCACGATCCCGCTCGGGGCGGCGCCTCGTATCTCGAGGTGTCCTCCGTCGAAACGGTCGAGCCCGGCGAAGCACTCAACGAGGGCGCCAACTGGGCGGCGTTGATAGCCGGGCTGGCGTTGCTGGTCGCCAGCGTTGCGCTGTGGTTCAGCTACGTCGCGGCCCGAGATCGGCACTGACCGGGCCGCTCCCTATACTCCCGCCCGCTCCGGCCCCCTCGACCCGGGAGTCACACGTGAATCCTGAGCTCTGGCTCTATGCGGCGATCGTCATGGGCATCCTCGGCCTCGTCGTCGCCGCCTTCTACGCCACCCAGGTCATGTCTGCCGATCCCGGGAACGACACCATGGTGCGCCTCATGTCGGTCATCCGTGCCGGCGCCATGGCCTTCCTCCGTCGCGAGTACATGGCGATCGCCGTGTTCGTGGTGACCCTGTCGATCCTCATCATCGTCTTCCTCCCCTGGGGGCGGCCCTGGGGTGCCATCGCCTATGTGTCCGGGGCCATCCTCTCTGGACTCGCCGGATTGATCGGGATGCGGATCGCCACCGCGGCCAACGCCCGCACCGCCGAGGCGGCACGCCTGGGCGGCGTCGACCGGGCGCTCCCCGTCGCCTTCCGGGGCGGGGCGGTCATGGGGTTCACCGTCGCCGGGCTCGGCCTGCTCGGCTTCTCCACAGGGGTCTGGTTCTTCAAGGAGATCCTCGAGCTCGACGACTGGGTATCGGTGGTCACCGCGATCGGTCTGGGCGGCTCGTCGATCGCGCTGTTTGCCAGGGTCGGGGGCGGCATCTACACCAAGGCCGCAGATGTCGGCGCCGATCTGGTCGGCAAGGTCGAGGCCGGGATCCCCGAGGACGACCCGAGGAACCCTGCGGTGATCGCCGACAACGTGGGCGACAACGTCGGCGACGTGGCGGGCATGGGTGCCGACCTCTTCGAGTCCTACGTGGGGTCGCTGGTGGCGCCGATCACGTTCGCCGTCTTCGTCTTCGGCCTCGCCGACGCGCCCTTCACGGCCCAGACGGTCATGTACCCGCTGATGATCGCCGCCATCGGGATGGGCGCCTCGATCATCGGCTCGTTCCTCGTCCGCCCGGGCCGGGGCAGCCTGGCATCGACCCTGGAGCGCGGAACCTGGGCGGCGGCGCTGCTCACCGTGATCGGGGTCGCCATCGTGACGCCGCTGATGTTCGACGGGGTCGACGGTATCGACAATGCCTGGGGGTTCTTCGGGGCGGTCCTCGCCGGGCTGATCGTCGGGGTGATCATCGGGCGGATCTCGATGTGGTTCACCTCGGACGAATACAAGATCGTCAAGGAGGTCGCCCGTCAGGCCCAGACCGGGCCGGCGACCGTCATCCTGTCCGGCATCTCCGAGGGAATGAAATCGTCGGCGCTGTCTGTGATCGTCGTCGCCGCCGGGATGGGCGTCGCCTTCTGGGCCGGCGACCTGGCGGTGGACGGCGGCGGCATCTACGGGGTCGCGATCGCTGCGATCGGGGTGCTGGCGACCCTCGGCATCACGGTCTCGGTCGACGCCTACGGCCCGATCGCCGACAACGCCGGCGGCATCGCCGAGATGGCCCATCTCCCCCCCGAGGTGCGCCAGGCCACCGACGAGCTCGACTCCCTCGGCAACACCACCGCCGCGGTCGCCAAAGGGTTCGCCATCGGTTCGGCCGCGGTGACCGCCCTCGCCCTCTTCTTCAGCTTCCTCCAGGCGGTCAACGTCGAGCTCGCCGAGGCGGGGGAAGCGACCATCGAGAGCCTGGACATCCTCGACATCTGGGTGATCGTCGGCCTGTTCATCGGGGCGATGTTCCCCTACCTGTTCGGCGCCCAGACGATCCAGGCAGTGGGGAGAGCGGCGGTGCAGATGATCGAGGAGGTGCGTCGCCAGTTCAGCGAGATCCCGGGGCTCAAGGAGGGCGATCCCGACGCTCATCCAGACTACACGAAGTGCGTCGACATCGCGACGAGGTCATCCCTGCGGGAGATGATCATCCCCGGCACCCTGGCGGTGGCGCTGCCGCTCGTGGTCGGATTCGTCAACATCGAGATGCTCGGCGGGCTCCTCGCCGGAGCCCTCGTCTCCGGGTTCCTCCTCGCCATCTACATGGCGAACGCAGGAGGGACCTGGGACAACGCCAAGAAGTTCATCGAGGCCGGCGCCTACGGCGGGAAGGGGTCCGAGGCCCACAAGGCCGCTGTGGTCGGCGACACCGTCGGGGATCCCTTCAAGGACACGTCGGGTCCCTCGATGAACATCGTCATCAAGGTGATGACGATCGTCTCGCTGATCTTTGCGGCCGCCTTTGTCGCGAACGGATTGTTTTGAGCGGTTCTTGCGTAGCCTCAGCCCGTATATGGGCCCTGGCTACGCAAGAACGAGATGACCCGCCGTATCACCCTCATCCGACACGCCGAGACCGAGGCGAACGTCAGCGGCGCCTGGCAGGGACAGAGTCCCTCTGATTTGACTGCCGCGGGTCGGGCGCAGATCGACGTCCTCGCCCATCACCTCGATCCCCCGGCCCTCCTCGTCTCGTCCGACCTGGACCGCGCCGTCGCCACGGCAGAGGCGATTGGCCCGGCGGAACTCGACCCGCGATGGCGCGAGTTCGACTTCGGGGCATGGGACGGGCTGCACCCGGAGGAGATCGAGCGACGGTACCCCGAACAGTTCGCCGAACTGCGCGCCGGTGCGGATTTCGCCCCGGCGGGCGGGGAGCGGGCTTCGGAGTTCGCTGCCAGGATTCAGCAGGCCCTTGCGGCCGTGGCGGCGCGCCTCGACGAGGATGAAGAAGCCGTCGTGATCACCCACGGCGGGGTGATCCAGGTCCTCGTCGCCGGGCTGCTCGCCGTCGACTTCAGGGGCGCCCTGGCGCTGCCCGACAACACCTCGGCGACGACGATCGTGCTCGACGGTGACCGGAGGCCCCAGGTGTACACGTTCAACGACGCCGCTCATCTCGGTGGGGACCGTTCGACCCAGGGCGCTCGCGCCGTCGTGTTGTATCGGCACGGGGAGACCGTCGCCAACATCGAGCACCGGTGGCACGGCCAGGGCGAGACCCCGCTCACCGAACGGGGCCTCCGTCAGGCGGCCGACCTCGCCGACCACGCCCGTCCGCTCGGCAGGATCGCATCGTCGCCGCTGTCACGCGCCAGGCTCACCGCAGAGTCGGTTGCCGCGACACAAGGCAGATCCGTCGAGATCGTCGAGGATCTCATCGAGATCGACTTCGGCGGCTGGGAAGGGATGACCGTGGAAGAGATCGAGGCGGCCGATCCCGAGCGTTTCCATCGCATCTACCGCGACGGCATCGACGACGCCAGAGGGGGCAGCGGGGAGACCTTCGGGCAAGCTGCAGCTCGATTCGCGGCCGCGGTCGGTGCCATCGCGGCCAACGGCGACGATGGGGCGATCGGGCTGTTCACCCATGGCGGCGTGTCGCGGGCGTACATCGCGGGTGTGCTCGGGATCCCCTTCGCCGCCCGTCATGCCCTGCCGGTGCTGCGGAACACGGCCCACGCCGAGGTCCTGATCGGCCCCGGGCGGACCCGCCTCGTGTCCTGGAACGTGGCTCCGCACCTCGAGCGCTGACGTGCGGCTGCTGCTGATCACCAACGACTACCCGCCGCGACCGGGGGGCATCCAGCAGTATCTCGGCCACCTGGTCGATGCCTGGCCCGACCCGGTCCGCGTGCTCGCCCCTGCGGATCCGGGGGCCGCGCCCGACGATCGCGTGAGCCGGCACCCGTCGTCGGGCTTCCTGTGGCCCACGAGGTCGATTGCCACGTGGATCGCCGGGCAGGCCATGGCGTTCGAGCCCGACGCGGTGCTCTTCGGCGCGCCCCATCCGCTCCCGGTGCTCGGTCCGAGGCTCCGTGAGGAGCTCGGCGTTCCCTACTCCATCCTCGCCCACGGCGCCGAGGTAACGATGCCGGCGGCAGCGCCCGGCCTCCGCCGGGTCGTGGCGAAGCTCCTGCGCGACGCCGATGTCCGCTTCGCGGTGAGCCGGTTCACCGCCCGACGTGTCGAGGCTCTCGGCGGTCGGCCGGTCGTCCTCGTCGGTGCAGGGGTCGACACCGACGCCTACACGCCGCCCCCCGAGGGAGGGCACACGGTTCCCGTCGTGGGATGCGTGAGCCGCTTCGTTCCGCGCAAGGGACAGCACCGCCTGCTGGAGGCGGTGGCCCGGCTCGAGCGGCCGGTCGAGGTCTTGCTCGTCGGCGGGGGCCGGAAGGAGCAGGACCTCCGCCGTCTGGCCGCCCGCCTCGAGGTGCCGACCCGCTTCGTGATCGATGCCGGCTGGAGTGAGCTCCCCGATCTCTACCGATCGATGGACGTGTTCTGCATGCCGTGTGTCTCGCGATGGGGTGGCCTCGAGGTCGAGGGACTCGGCCTGGTCTTTCTCGAGGCCTCCGCCACGGGTCTGCCCGTGCTCGCAGGAGATTCCGGAGGCTCGAGCGAGACGGTGATTCCCGGAGAAACGGGGTTCATCGTCCGCTCGATCGACGACATCGTCGAAGGCCTCGAGCTCCTCCTCGGCGATCAGGAGACGGCTCAGAAGATGGGCGCGGCCGGACGCCGCCACGTCGAGGAGTCGTTCACCTGGGACCGGGTGGTCGAGCGCTTGCGCGATGGGTTCGACCAGGCTTCGATCGGCTCAGGGAGAGTCGCCTAGCTCCCGTTGGATGTCCTCCTCGCTGATCGGCCGACACGCTACGGCCCCCCGGGTGGACGGCGCCTCGAGCAACGGGCGTAGCCTTCGCATGGTCCGTCGATCGGAGGTGTGCAATGAGTGTGGTCGACACGATCCAACAGCGGTTCAGCGCCGGAATCGTCTACGGCGAACCCAGAGAGACCGAAGGCTCGATCGTGATTCCGGCTGCCCGGGTCATGGGCGGCGGCGGAGGCGGGTCCGACGCCAGACAGGGCGAGGGCGGGGGCTTCGGGATGATGGCGACGCCGGTCGGCGCCTGGGTGATCGAGAACGGGGATGCCAGGTGGAGGCCGGCCGTCGACGTCAATCAGATCGTCTTCGGTAGCCAGATCGTGGTCCTGTCGTTCCTGCTGTTCTCCTGGCTCAAGGCGAGGTCGAGGGCCAGGGCGCAGCGTTGACCGAGGAGACGGAGAGCGCCGTCGCCTGGCTGCTCGAATCCGACGAGCCGGCGGTCCGCCGTCTGACCCGCCGCGAGGTGTTGGGTGAGGCGTCTGTTGACGACGTGCTGACCGGCCCCAAGGTCTCGGCGCTCTTCGCCGACCAGGAGCCCGACGGCGGATTCGGGGTGCATCCGTACAAGAAGTGGATGGGAGCACATTGGAGGCTGGTCTCGCTGGTCGAGCTCGGCCTTCCTGCGGGGGAGCCGCGCGCGATGCGCATCGTGGACCACGTCCTCGATTGGATCACCGGCGACCGGCAGCGGTCAGAGATCCATCGCATCGAGGGGAGGACGCTGTCGCATGCCTCGATGGAGGGCAACGCCCTGGCCGTGGCGGTCCGGCTCGGTCTTGCGGCCGACCCGCGCTCCGCGCAGCTCGCCGGGTCGCTGCTCGAGTGGCAGTGGCCTGACGGAGGCTGGAACTGTGACCCCAATGCCAGCGGCCGTCGCTCCTCGTTCCACGAGAGCTTGTCACCGATGTGGGGTCTCCACGAATATGCCGCGGCGACCGGGGAAGAGGCAGCCGCCGGTGCCGCACGCCGCGCCGCCGAGCTGTTCCTCGAACACCGCTTGTTCCGGAGGCTCGACACGGGCGAGGTGATCCACCCCTCCTGGGTCGCCCTGCACTACCCGCCCTACTGGCATTACGACATTCTCCAGGCGTTGCTCGTCCTCTCCCGGATGGGGCTGGCGGGCGATCCTCGCTGCGACGACGCCTTCGCCGTGCTGGCGCGACGTCGGCTCCGCGACGGCCGGTGGCGCCCCGGCGGCTACTGGTGGCTGGGCGTCGGCACCGACGGCGGCAGGCACGACGTCGTCGACTGGGGTCGATCCGCTCCGAACGAGATGATCACCCTCAACGCCCTCCGCGTGATGGCGAGCACCGGGCGGTTGTGAGCCACCCATCGTTCGCGTCTCTCCCGCCCGAAGTCGGGTGGACCGCTAGCTGTGCCCGTGCCCTCTGGTCGCCACCGCCAGCAGGTGGGCGCTGAGTCCCCGGAGGCTCGGCTCCGATTCCGTCGCCCGCGCCGAAAAGAGGATGGCCTCGCGAGCTTCGGGATCCCCCCAGCGCTCCTCCAGGTCGGGGACCCAAGCCGCCATGCCCTCGAGCCCGACCAGCTCGACGACCCGGAGGCCTGCGCCGGCCGCCTCCTCCGCGAGCTCGTCGGGGTGATGGAAGTACGCGGTGGTGAACCACTCCGGCTCCCCGGTGGGGTTGCGGTGCTGCCCGGTGGTGAGATCCGCCTCGGCGATGCGGCGGAACCGCTCGTCGAAGAGCCCGCCTCTCGTCAAGCCGTCGAAGAGGGGTGCGTACCGGGTGATGGCGGCGGCGAAGACCAGCCCGTCACCGACCACCACGCGGCGAGCCTCGCACCACGCGCCGACCCGGTGGGAGGAGTCGGTGAGGTGATACAGCGGCCCCAGCATCAGAGCCGCATCGAAGGACCGGGTCTCCTCGTCGAGGTGGCGGGCATCACCCACCGCAGCCGAGAAGCTCTCCCGGTCGCCGAGGCGCTCCAGGGCCTGCTCGACGTGGGAGGGCACGGGGTCGACGAGGTGAACGCGATGGCCGTCGTCGAGCAGCCATTCGGCGTGGATGCCGGAGCCTCCTCCGACATCGAGGATGCGCAGCGGGCCCTGCGGGAGGTGGCGCCGGACGATCTCCTGGGTACGGAGCAGTTCCAGCTCGCCCAGCCCCTTTCGCAGCCGAAGGTCCTCGTCGTAGCGGTGCTCGTAGTGCTCGAGGATCTCGTCGGGAAGGCCCGATTCGCTCATGGAACGCAGCTTACGACCCGATAGGTGCGGGAGTCTCATAGGGTCGCCGATGTTTCACGACGCTCCACCCGTAACCTTGACAACGGGTCCATACTCCCGTATTCGTTTCCCTCACCCTGCTCCCTGAGGCCATGCCAAAGAACCTCGTCATCGTCGAGTCGCCTGCCAAGGCGCGCACCATCGGGCAGTACCTCGGTGGTGACTTCGTCGTGGAGTCATCGGTCGGGCACATCCGTGACATCCCCTCCAAGGCCAACGAGGTGCCGGAGCGCCAGCGCGATGCCTGGAGGGAAACCCGCTTCGGAGTCGACATCGAGAACGACTTCGCCGCCATGTACATCGTGACGCCCGATTCCAAACAGCAGGTCACGAAGCTGAAGAAGGAGCTCAAGGGGGCCGACGCCCTCTACCTGGCCACCGACGAAGACCGCGAGGGCGAGGCGATCGCCTGGCACCTGCTCGAGGTGCTGAAGCCGAAGGTGCCGGTTCACCGGATGGTCTTCCACGAGATCACCGAAGAGGCGATCCATGAGGCGGTGGCCAACCCCCGCGAGCTCGACCTGGAATTGGTCGAGGCGCAGGAGACCCGTTGCATCCTCGACCGGTTGTACGGATACGAGGGGTCGCCGGGGCTGTGGAAGAAGGTGCAGTCGGGTCTCTCGGCGGGTCGCGTCCAGTCGCCCGCCACCAGGATCGTGGTCGACCGGGAGCGCGAGCGGATCACCTTCGTCCCCGCTTCCTATGCGGGCATCACCGGCACGTTCGCCACCGGTGACGACGGTCTTCCCACCTTCGATGCCTCGCTCGCGACCATCGACGGCGAGCGGGTCGCCACCGGCAAGGACTTCGACAAAGACGGACAACCGCGGGCCGACCGGCTGGTGTTGAGCGCAGAGGCCGCCGCCGGGCTCGCCGACGAGTTGACCGGCGCCGAGTTCACGGTCATCGGCGTCGAGCGCAAGCCCTACACGCGAAAGCCGTACCCGCCGTTCCGCACCTCGACGCTGCAACAGGAGGCGGGCCGGAAGCTGCGCTTCGGTGCCAGACGCACGATGTCGGTGGCCCAGCGCCTCTACGAGTCGGGTCACATCACCTACATGCGCACCGACTCGACCCATCTCTCCGATCCGGCGCTCAGGGCCGCCCGCCTGCTGGTGTCCTCTCGCTACGGGGATCAGTACCTTCCCGACAAGCCCCGCACCTTCGGGAAGGCCGCCAAGGGAGCCCAGGAGGCGCACGAGGCCATCCGCCCTGCCGGCGAGCAGTTCGAGGATCCCAAGGCGATCGCCGCCGAATTCGGACCCAACTCCGACGAGGCCAAGCTCTACGACCTGATCTGGAAGCGAACCATCGCCAGCCAGATGAAGGATGCCCGCGGGGAGAGCCTCCGCATCGAGCTGGGCGGGAGGGCACCGGACTCCGACCGTGACACGGTCTTCGCCGCCACGGGCAGGACCATCCTCTTCCCCGGTTTCCTCAAGGCCTACGTCGAGGACATCGACGACCCCTCCGCCACTCGGGACGATCAAGAGTCGCCGCTCCCCGATGTCCGGGAGGGGCAGCAGCTGACTCCGGTGGCGATGGAGGCGACCTCGCACGAGACGAAGCCCCCGCCCCGCTACACCGAAGCCAGCCTGGTCAAGCGACTCGAGGAGCTCGGCATCGGCCGCGCCTCGACCTACGCCTCGATCATCTCGACCATTCAGGACCGCGACTACGTGCGCGAGCAGGGGACGGCCCTGGTGCCGACGCTGCGCGCGTTCACGGTCGTCGGTCTGCTCGAGGACTACTTCGGTGAGTACGTCGACTACGAGTTCACCGCCAGGATGGAGGAGGACCTCGATCGCATCGCCAACGGTGAGGAGCAGAAGGTCCCCTACCTGGAGCGCTTCTACTACGGCAACAGCTATCCGGGTCTCGTGGATCTGGTGTCCGACCAGGCACTCGACGCCATCGATCCACGGAAGGTCAACGCGTTCCCCGTGGGCCGCGACGAGGCCGGAGAGGAAGTAGTGGCGCGCTGGGGCCGATACGGCCCTTACCTGGTGCGCGGCGACGAGCGGGCTTCGATGCCCGAGGATCTCGCGCTCGACGAGCTGTCGGTGGCGAAGGCCGTCGCGCTGCTCGAGGCCCCCTCCGGCGACCGCGTCCTCGGGGAGCATCCCGAGACCGGGCTGCCGATCTATGCCAAGGCGGGCCGTTACGGCCCCTACGTCCAGCTCGGCGATCGCGATGCCGAGGCGAAGACCAAGCCGAAGACCGCTTCGTTGTTCTCCTCGATGGAACTGGACACCGTGACCCTCGACGAGGCGCTGCAACTCCTGTCCCAACCGCGGACGGTGGGGGTCCACCCGGAGGACGGCAAGGAGATCACCGCCCAGAACGGCCGATACGGCCCCTACATCAAATGGGGGTCGGAGACCCGGTCGCTCGAGGCGGAGGAGCAGATCTTCGCCGTCGACCTCGATGCGGCGCTGGCGTTGCTCGCCGAGCCGAAGCGCGGTCGCCGCACGGTCGCCCCGCTGCGCGAGCTCGGCGACGATCCCAATTCCGGCAAGCCCATCGTGGTCAAGTCCGGCCGGTACGGGCCGTACGTCACCGACGGCGAGACCAACGCCTCGCTGCGCACCTCGGACACGATCGAGGAGATCAGCCTCGACCGGGCCGTCGAGCTCCTCGCCGAGCGCAGGGCCAAGGGACCGGCCAAGAAGAAGGGCAAGAAGTCCTAGCGAGGCATGCCGGTCCTCGATGCGGTACGTTGCGGGCATGCCCGCCGTCCGACCGATGGTCGCCTTCGTTGTCGCCGTGGCCGTCCTGGTGGCCGGCTGCGGTTCGGGTTCCCCGACGTTGACCGAGTACTCGGAGCGACTCGAGGCACTAGGGGCCGATCTCTCGACGGAGCTGGATGTCCTCGATGAACGGATGAGCGCCGGGGAGCCCAGCGTTGCCGACGCGATGGAGACGCTGAGCCGGGCGGTGGAGGCCCGCACCGAGTTCCAGGACGGGATCACCGCCCTCGAGCCACCAGCAGTGCTCGAGACCATCCACAACGACCTCGTCGACCTCCACGCTCGGGTAATCGCGGCGCAGGAGGATTGGGCGGACGCAGCAGGGAGCGCGGGCAGTCTTGCAGAGCTCGAGCAGGACGAGGCAGCGGTGGCCTTCCGGTCGCTCCTCGACGACGCGGTGGCGGCGTGTCACGACATCCAGGAGCGCCTCGACGCCACCGCCGAGCGCGAGACCGCGGCCGGCACTCCCTGGGTTCCCGTGGAGATGAAGGAAGTCGTGGAGGTCGCGCTCGGCTGCTGACCTCCCTCACGCCGCCGGCGGCCGCCCAACGAGCCGGGAGCGGAGCTGCTCCGACCCGGGGCAAACCGGCGAGGTGAGCCCGGCCGGGTTCGTGCGGGCCGTCACCGCCGAGCAGCTCCTCGAGAAGCACGCCGTTCGCCGGGTCGTGGGTGCAGTGCGCCTCGCACCGGGCGTATGGGTCGGATACCCGTTGTCGAGACATGTCTACGAGCGATGCGCCGCTCGAGGATTCGGGCCGGATGCAGTTCTCACGCCTCCCTGTGGTGTTGCCACCCGGTGACCCTGCGAAACTGGCGGTATGGGCCGATACGTTGTGTTCGAGGGCATCGATGGGGCCGGGAAATCGACGGCGGCTGCCCGGTTCGCCGATGCGCTCGAAGAGACCGGCGAGCGGGTCGTGCGGGTGCGCGAGCCCGGCGGCACCGAGGTCGGTGAGGGGATCCGTGAGATCCTGCTGGGCCATGACTGGGATCCGGCGCCGTGGCCCGAGGCGCTGCTGTTTGCGGCCGCCAGATCTCAGCTCGCCGCCGAGATCATCCGTCCGGCGCTCGAAGCGGGAGCCTGGGTGGTCGGCGACCGGTCGGTCTACTCGTCGCTGGCATACCAGGGCGGGGCGCGCGGTCTCGGGATCGACACCGTGCGGGCCGTCAACCGGGCCGGCCTCGGGGATGTCTGGCCGGACCTCGTCGTCCTGCTCGACGTCGACCCCGCCACGGCCCTCGGTCGCCAGGATGTCGCCGATCGCATCGGGGGCGAGGGGCTCGAATTCCAGGAAGCGGTGGCGGCCGCCTTCGCCAAGATCGCCGACGCCGAGCGGGATCGGTTTCTCGTCGTGTACGCCGACGCCGACGTCGACGACGTCGTTTCCGCCGTCGGCGCAGCATTGGGGATCTGACGGTGGACCCGTTCTCCGGCGTTGTGGGGCATCGATCGGTGGTCGACCTGCTGCGCAGCGAGCTCGCCGCGCCGACCCATGGCTATCTGTTCGTCGGCCCGTCGAACATCGGGAAGTCGACGATCGCCAGGCGGTTCGCTGCGGCGCTGCTGTGTGAGGACGACGCGCGGTGTTTCGACCGAGTGGTCGGAGGTCGCCATCCCGACCTGATCCTGGTCGAGCCCGAGGGGAGGGCGTCGATCACCGTCGATCAGACCCGCTGGGTCGTCTCGCAGGCCTCGCGGTCGCCGCTCGAGGCGGGCCGCAAGGTCTTCCTCTTCGAAGAGGGCGGGATGATGAACGACGAGGCGGCCAACGCTCTGCTCAAGACGCTCGAGGAGCCGTCGCCCTCGGCGCTGTTCATCATCGTCGCCGAGACCGAGGATCAGCTGCCGGAGACCGTGGGGAGCCGCTGCCGGACGGTGGTGTTCGGCAGGGTGGGTGAGGACGAGGTCGCCGCCGGACTCGTCGAGCTCGGGATCGACGAGGGTCAGGCGCGGGAGGCGGCCAGGATCGCAGGCGGTCGTCCGGGTCTGGCGGTCGCCCTGGCGACCAACGACGACGTCGCTGAGTTCCGGCGCGTGTGGCTCGGCGTCCCTCTGCGCCTGGGCGAGCACCCGGGTCAGGCGTTTCTCCTCGCTGAGGAGGCGATGGCCGCGACCGAGCCCCTGCTGGCAGCCCTCAAGGTGCGCCAGGACGATGAGCGCGATCGACTGGCCGAGGATGCACCCCGATCGCTGCGCGACCGCCACACCCGCGAGTTGAAACGGGCCACCGACGCGCTGCACGTCACCGGACTCGAGATCCTCGCTTCCTACTACCGCGACGTCGCCGCTGCCCAGCTCGGGAGTCCCGTCAGGAACGCCGACATCCCGGTGGCGGCACTGTCGTCGGTTTCCCCCCGGCGCGCCGTTGCCTCGGCCGAGCTCGTGCTCGACGCCATCGACGCGCTCGCCGCCAACCAGCGCCCGCAGCTGGCCTTCGCCAACCTGTTCTCCCGCCTTGCCGCCGATGCATGACCGGCGCTACCGCATGGCGCAGTGGGTGACCCGGGCGATCAGCCCCCCGCTCAAAGGGGCGGCGCGGCGGCTCCTCGATCTCGAGCTCAGCGGCACCGAGCACGTTCCCGAGGGTGCGGTGGTGGTCGCGCCAAACCACTTCTCGCATCTCGATCCTGGTTTGGTGACCGTGAGCGTCGGCCGCGACATCCGCTACATCGCGCTCGACGAGCTCTTCGGCCGCTTCGCCTTCGATGCCGTCATCCTCTTCTTTGGAGCGATTCCGACGAGCAGGGAACGGGCCCCGCTGGGAGCCCTCAAAGAGGCGATCGCCCACCTGCACGCCGGTGGCGCCGTCGGCGTCTTCCCCGAAGGACGGCGGGTTGCCCACTGGGGGGAGACGCCGCCCAAGCGCGGGGCGGCGTGGCTCTCCTGGATGACCGGAGCGCCCCTTCTTCCCGTCACGATCCTGGGGACCGAGGCCACGCTGAGCCCGGCCAGCAACGACACGATCCACCGCGCCTCGGTGCGGATCTGGGTGGACGAGCCGATTCACTGGTATGACTTCGCCGACTCCGTCGATCCCCTCGGCGCCATGACCGAACGCTGGCGCAGCCGGGTCGGGGGACATCTCGCGGCATGGAGCGAGCGATGACCCCCGACGAGATCGATGCCGCCCTCGACGCCGCCGAGGATGCGGTGGCCCGGTCGAAGCCGGTCGATCTGGTAGGAACCGGGTACTGGCGCGTGGTTGCGGCCCTGAAACGCGATCCCTCGCTCGTCGAGCGCTACGCCGACCGGGTCGGGGCCATCGACGACGCTGCGTTCCGTTCCTGGGCACCGCTCGTCGTGCCCTTGTGGCCGGGGGCGATCATCGCCCTGGGCGGCACGCTGCTGGCCCTCGGTCTGATCGGGCTGGCATACGGCCTCGCCGAACCCTGGAACGGGTTGTCGTTTCTCGCCGGCACCGTCGGGTTGCTCGTCGCCACCCACGCACCGGCGCATCTCGTCGTCGGCTCGATCCTCGGCATCCGGTTCACCGTTTGGTTCGCCGGCTTCCGCCGACCGCAGCCGGGTGTCAAGACCGACTACGCCAGCTATCTGCGCGCGCCGGCGCGGAGCAGGGCTTGGATGCACGCCTCCGGGGCGATCGTCACCAAGGCGATCCCGTTCCTGCTGATCCCCTCGGCGTTCGTGGCCGGCGTTCCTCTCTGGACGACGGCGGCGGTCGTCGGGCTCGGCGTCGTCCAACTGTTCACCGACGCGGTGTGGTCGACCCGGACGTCGGACTGGAGCAAGTACCGCAGGGAGATGCGGATCGCCAGGAGATACGAAGGGGCCTAAGACCCTTCGCGGCGGCGTACCGGGCGCATAGGCTGCAGGCGATGCGACGTCTGATTCCGCTCCTCGCCGTGATGCTCGTCGCCGGGTGCGGCGGCGGCGGCGACACGACGACGACGGCAGCACCATCGACGACCGAGGCCGCCCCAACGACGACCGCAGCCGCCGCCACGACCACGACCACCGTGCCCACGCCGACGACGGCAGAGCCGACCACAACGGCTGCCGCAGGAGGACCGTACGCCGTGGAAGAGCCAAACGTGGCGCCGGTCGAACCGCTGCCCGGCAGCGAGGGCGCCTCGGGCTCCGGCTGCACCCCCGGCACCGATGCGCTCCCGGACGGGATCTGGTTTGGCTACGTAACCGCCAGGTCGGCGAGCGCTATCGACTTCGATCTCGCCTGCTGGTACTTCGGCGATATCGCATACACCGAGGGCGCCGAGGACGGCGAAGAGGTCAACAACGACTACTACGTCCGCAACGTCAACCCGACGCTCCGGACCATCACCGTCGACGGATCCGTGCCGGTGTACGAGATCAACGCCGGGGACATCTCGTTCAACGCCGTGCCCTTCGCCGACTGGCCCCTCGATCCCGAGGGTTACATCGCCTGCCCGTCGGATTGGTGCGGCGTCTGGCTCTACGTCAACGACGGGAACGTGACCGAGATCCAGGAGCAGTACATCCCCTAGCGCTCAGGGGAGGCCGCTGACCGAGAACAGGCTCCATTCTCCTGGGACGCCCTTGAGCTCGTGCGTCCCCCGGGGTGCGAACTGGATGCCCGACCCGGCGACGAGATCCTTCACCGTGCTCGAGACCAGGACGCCACTGCCCGGTTCGGCGTCGATGACCCGTGCGGCGATGTGCACCGCCAGGCCTCCGATGTCGTCCCCGGCGAGTTCGACCTCGCCGTTGTGGAGCCCGGCCCTGATCTGGATCCCGAGGTCGGGCATCGCCCGTTGCAGCTCGGCGGCACAGGTGACCGCGCGCGTCGGCCCGTCGAAGGTGGCGAGAAAGCCGTCCCCGGAGGTGTCACGCTCGACCCCGCGGAAGCGCTCCAGGTAGTCCCTGGTCATCTGGTCGTGCCTGGCCAGCACCCCCAGCCATTGCTGGTCGCCGAGCCGGGCGAGGTGGCCGGTCGAGTCGACGATGTCGGTGAACATGACGGTGGCCAGGGTTCGGTCGATCACGGGCTGCGGCCGGGCTCCGGTGACGAACTCCTCGATCTCGTCGAGGACCGGCCCGCCGTCGATCCAGAAGGGGGACGTATCGGCTCCCGGGAGCTCGACGAGCCTGGCGTTGGGGATGTGCTCGGCCAGGTAGCGCCCGTGGGCGGGCCGGTGGTATCGGGCATCGGCGCGGGTGATGACCAGCGTCGGGGCCGAAATGTTGGGGAGGATCGAGCGGACGTCGACCTCCCCGTACCAGCGCGACACCATGAGCGCCCAGGTCGGCGTAGCCGATAGCCGCTGATACCTGGCGAGCCACTCTTCGAGCTGTCGATCGCCCGCGGTGCTCGGCGCCGGGAGCCTGAAGAACCCGGGCTTGCCCCAGCTCCGTTCGACTCCTGCGATCAGCTTGTCGACCGACGCCTGGGGCATTCCGATCGGAAAGTCATCGGCGCGCGTCCAGCGGGCGTAGGTATCGATGAGAACGAGCGCAGGGACGCGTTCGGGATAGGTCGCAGCGAACATCATCGCCCCCGGCCCTCCTTCGACATCTCCGATCAGCGTGAGCTGCTCGAGCCCGGCGTCGTCGGCGACGGCCTTCGCATCATCGACCCAGTAGTCGAGGACCAAATTCGACTCGGGGATCGCATCCGATGCCCCCACCCCGCGGTTGTCCAGGTAGGTGACCCGGGCAAAGGACGACAGGCGGTCGAAGAAGGCGGCGATCGCCGGGTTCTCCCACATGACCTCCACGTTGGAGTGGGCGTCGTTGAGGAAGAGGAGATCGGGTCCATCGCCGAAGGTCTGGTAGGCGACGTACCCGCTTCCGGTATCGGCATAGCGCGTTTCCGGTGGGTTGCGCAGCAGGCTCATGGCAAGAAGCTATCAGGTAGGTTTGGCCACCTGGCGAGCGTAGGGCGTCGAGCGACGCCCGAACGAAGAGAGGGCAACATGACAGCTAGCCAAACCGCCGCGGAGACCACCGATCTCGGCCCGCTGCCGCGGTTCATGAGGCCGGCGGTTGACTGGGTGGCGCGCCGCAAGGCGACCGTGCACGTCAAGCTGCTGGCGGGCTTCCTATCGATTGCCCTCCTGCTGTTGGCCCTGGGCCTGTTCTCCATCGGCGTCCTCGACCGGGTCGACGCTCAGGTCGAGCGCATCAACGCGCTCCACGAACAGGGCGACACCGCCAGAGAGATGATCTACGGCGTGACGGCGCAGAGCCACTACCGGGCGATGGCGCTCATCACCGAGGTCGATTCTTGGGACGAGAAGATCTATGGCTCGAAGGCGGGCTTCGCCTCCAACCTGGGCGCGATTCGGACCGCGAGCGTGCCGCCCAAAGAGGCCTTCTTCGACAACTTGGAGATGACCGACAACCGCTTCGCTGCGGAGAGCAAGACGGTGAGCGACCTGTACTTCGCCGACGATCTGGATCGGGCCCTCGACCTGCACATCCAGGTCGAGCACGAGACGTCGCACGAGCTCGAGGATGCGCTCAACGAGTTCATCGCCGAATCAGAGGAGCTGACCGCCGCGACCAACGAGGACTTCGAGAGCGACCGGCGCCTGCTGACCTTTGCCGTTGCCGGCTTCTCGGCGGTGAGTCTCGGCGCCGCCCTGCTCCTGGGGGCGGTGTTGTCGTGGTCGTTGATCCGGCCGGTGCGTCGCGTCGACCGGGCCCTCGAAGGCATCGCCGGCGGCGACTTTGATCAGCGCATCGACGTCCCGAATCGCGACGAGTTTGGGAGGCTGACCACCAACCTCAACGCCACGTCGGCTCGCCTCGGCGCCCTCTACAGCGAGCTCAAGACGCTCAACGCCGGGCTCCAGGAGACCATCGACCGCAACGTGCAGGAGCTCAACCGCGCGACGCGGCTGCGTCGCTACGTGTCACCGCAGATCGCCGATTCGATCCTTGCCGGCGAGATCCACGCCACCCTGGCCCCGAGCCGGAAGCTGCTCACTGTGTTCTTCTCGGATATCCGCGGCTTTACCGAGCTGGCCGAGCGCATGGAGCCCGAACACCTCGTCGACGAGCTCAACGAGTACCTGACCGAGATGGCCGACATCATCTTCCGCCACGGCGGGACGATCGACAAATACGTCGGCGACGCCGTCCTGGTGTTCTTCGGGGACCCCGTGCCCCAGGAGGACCAGGCGCAGCGGGCGCTCAGGATGGCGCTGGAGATGCAGGATCGAGTCGGGGATCTCTGCGAACGCTGGACGGCGGCGTACGGCGAGCCGTTCCAGATCGGGATGGGAATCGCCACCGGCTGGGTGACCGTCGGCAACATCGGCTCCCCGGACCGCACCGATTACACCGTGCTCGGCAACGAGGTGAACCTCGCCTCGCGACTCGCCGATCGCGCCGAGGCCGGAGAGATTCTGGTCACCGAACGCACGATGATGGAAGGTGCGGGCATCGTTGTCGGCGAGGTGGTCGACGAGGTCGAGCTCAAAGGCGTGAACCGACCGATCAGGATCTATTCGGTGCGTCGTGCCGAATCGCCCGCACTGGACGATGGATGACTCGTCGGGTCGGGGAGCGCTTCGGCTTCGCTCCACGTCTCCCGCGCCTCGTTGACCGCGGCGAGCGCGACGACGAGCGCAGCGGCCGGATCGGCCCACCACCAGCCGACGAAGGCGTTCAGGGCGAGCCCGATCAGCGTCGATGTCGACAGGACGCCATCCAGGAACGTCACCTTGGCTTCCGAGTGCAGGGGTGCTGAGCGGAGGCGCGCCGCGGTGCGACGCTTGGCGCCGGCGAGGGAGAACATGACCACGGCTGCCAGGGCCAGGTAGGCGATCCCCAGTGGAGATTCCTCGGCGCGCCGGCCGGTGGTGAGGTCGTTCAGCGCCGCCACTGCGAGCACGGCGGCTAGGACCAGGAACGCCAGTGCGATCAGGCGGAGCGCGAGCCGGGTGCGGGTGGGGTGGTCGGCTCCGTGTCCCGCCCTGAGGTGCCATACCACGACGGAGGAGGCAAAGACCTCGACGATGGAGACGGTTCCGAACCCGATGAGGGCCAGCGATCCCGCCACCGAGCCGAGGGCGATGGTGAGTACCGCCTCGCCCACATTCCAGGCGATCGTGACGTACTCGAGGGTCAGCGCCCGGCTTTGCAGAGCGGCGCGATCTCTCTCGAGGTCGCCCGTGGGCCCGTCGGTATTCTGCACGGCCAGACGGTATCGTCGGTGCGGCGAGAATGCCGCAGCGAGCGTCGTTACTCCTCGTCGTGAGATTCGGTCTCGATCTCGAGCCGGCCGTCTTCGAGCGAAGCGGCGAACTTCGATTCCTGCTCGCCGGACTTGAACTCGATCTCGATCTTCCGCGACGAGATCTCCTTTTCCGCAACGGAGAACCCTGGTGCCGGAACCGCGCCCAGCAGCGTGAGATGGTCGGCGAACACCTCGATGGAGACGGTTCCCCCGGCGACCGTATACGTCTTGATCTCGCCGGCGGCCGCGACGGCGATCGGTGGGGTCGTTGTCGACGGCGCTGCGACGACGCTATCGGGTACCGTCGTCACCGTGGTGGTGGGGACCGTCGTTGTCGGAACGGTCGTGACGGTCGTTGGCAGGGGCTCTGCACTGGCGGTGGTCGCGGCCGTTGTCGCCGTGGTCGGGGGAGGAGTCGTCACCGATGCCATCGGCTGCGGTGTGTCCGAGACGTGACCCCGCACCGAGCCAACGGCGGCCGAGGCGATGAAGATGCTGACGATCGTCGCCCCCACCCAGGCTGCCACCAAGACCGATCTCCTGCTCATGGCTCCCATCTTGGCCCAGCGACCGCCATCGGGGGTTAATCGAGCGATAAGCAACGGTCAAGAGACCGTTGGGATTCGTGGCGGGCGCACCCGCGGGCGGTAAGTTCAGCGGGTGGCAGATGTGCTCCTCATCGAGGACGACCAGCGGATCCGGGCCTCGCTGGCCCAGCATCTCGCCGGCCTGGGCCACGGGGTCGAGGCCACGGGTCGGGCGATGGACGGCGTGGAGCTCGCCGTCTCGGGTCGGTTCGACGTCGTCGTGCTCGACCTGGGACTGCCCGACGTCGACGGTGCGGAGGCGCTGCAAATGATCCGAGCAGTCTCTTCGGTTCCCGTGATCGTCGCCCCCGCCCGCGACGACGA
>CAZCBO010000001.1:51341-58417 GCA_964496825.1 uncultured Acidimicrobiaceae bacterium | reverse complement strand
GAATTTCACGGGCTCGAAGGAGGTCGGCCTTCGCATCGCCGAGCGCTCCGCAAAGGTCCATGAGGGCCAGTTGTGGCTGAAGCGGGCCTACATGGAGATGGGGGGCAAGGACGCGATCATCGTCGACGAGACGGCCGATCTCGATGCGGCCGCCGAGGACGTCGTGCGATCCGCCTACGGCTTCCAAGGGCAGAAGTGCTCGGCGTGCTCACGGCTCATCGCCGTCGACGCGGTGCACGACGAGCTCGTCGACAAGGTCGTCGAGCGGGCTTCATCGCTCGCGATCGGGCCTGCCGCCGAGAACTACCCGGTCGGGCCGGTGATCTCGGCGGCGCAGCACCGCTCGATCCTCGACGAGATCGATCGGGGCAAGGACGAGGGGACCCTGGTCATGGGGGGAAGCCCGGTCGACCGCGACGGTGGCTTCTACATCGAGCCGACCGTCTTCGTCGACGTCGACCGTGAGGCCCGTCTCGCCCAGCACGAGATCTTCGGACCGGTGCTGTCGGTGATCCGCGCCGCCGATTTCGACGACGCCATCGAGGTGGCCAACGGGACCGAGTACGGGCTGACCGGCGGGCTGCACAGCACCGACGCCGGGAACATCGCCAGGGCCAAGCGCGAGTTCCACGTGGGGAACCTGTACATCAACCGGAAGATCACCGGGGCCCTGGTCGGGATCCAGCCCTTCGGGGGGTTCAACATGTCGGGGTCCAATGCCAAGGCAGGCGGCCCCGATTACCTCCGCCTCTTCATGGAGATGAAGACCATCGCGCACCGGCACTGAGCGTTCCCCCTGCCGGCCCAGGGCCGGCAGGGGCACATGTGACACTGATGGCCCGCGGAATCGGCCATCACGACGGTACGTCCATCTCCACGACGTACCGTTCCACGACGTTGCCGCGTTCGTCCTGGATCAGCAGGGTGCTGCCGCCGCCGGAGAACATCTCGGGGTCGGTGCACCACGTCTGACCGCCGGTGTCGTCGCACCCCATCGGGATCGTCAGCACGTCGCCGGCGGCGATGCGCTGACCGGTCGGGAAGGTGAAGATCGATGAGGCGGCAGCATCCCGCAGCGTCCAACTCCCGACGGCGATCTCGGTGTACGAGGCGTTGATGACGTCGACGGCGGCATCGTCGCCCGATCCAGGGAGGCGCACCCCGTCGATGCGGAGCTGCGGCCGATCGGCGGCGCCCTGCTCCGGATGACCACAGACGAACGTGCCCCACATCCCCCGCCCGGAGGCGTAGGCACGATCGTTGACCCTGAGGAAGTCTCCGGCCAGCTCATGCCCGTGGAGGGCTGCGGCGGCTCCGATGGCGACGAGCTCGACGTTGACGAGCAGGGGAACGTCGTCGTCGATGATCAGATAGCGCAGCGGCGTCCCATCCTCCTCGGTGAGGTCCCCGACGACCGCGACGCTGCGCCCTGCCGCGACCCCGGCGAGCGCGAGCCCGGCCTCCTCGGCGTAGCATTCGTCGCCCTGCGGGGCGCGGATCCCGAGCAGCCGAACCGCGGTCGGCTCCTCGTTGATCATCACCTGCACCGTGTCACCGTTGATGATCCCCGAGACCACGCCGTACTCGGTGTCTTCGGGGACGGTGAGTCCGGTCGTCGACGAGCCGGGATCGGCACCGGTGGTCGTGGTGTCGCCACCGGCGGTGCACGCCGCCGAGAACAGCGCGACGAGGGCGACGACGGCGCTGACCCTACGCATGACGGGCACGGTACCCCGGGGCTAGTCGAAGGACGGTCATCTATCGTCACCGCATGGACCGCTTCGACCTCGCCGGAACGGTCGCCCTGGTGACGGGTGGCAACGGGGGCATCGGTCTCGGCATGGCCGAGGGCCTTGCGGAGGCCGGCGCCGACGTGTGCATCTGGGGGAGGAACGCCGCGAAGAACGAGGCGGCGGTGGTCGGGCTCGGCAAACACGGCACACGGATCGAGTCGATCGTCGCCGACGTGTCCGACGAGAACGCGGTCATCGACGCATTCGGCGAAACCATCGATCGGCTGGGCAAGGTCGATGCCTGCTTCGCCAACGCCGGGATCGGGTCGTGGGGGAGCCGCCTCGCCGACGCCACCCCCGAGGAGTGGAGGGCGGTCACGAGCGTGAACCTCGAGGGCGTGTTCCTCACCTTCCGCCAAGCGGTACGTCACCTGATGGAACGCGGTGACGGCGGCTCGCTCGTCGCCACCAGCAGCCTGTCCTCCGTACTGGGCATGCCCCGCGGCGCTGCCTACGCCTCCTCGAAGGCCGCGGTCTCTGCGCTGGTGCGGTCGATCGCCGTCGAGTACGGCCGGTACGGCATCAGGGCCAATGCGATCCTCCCCGGCTGGATCGAGACCGACATGACCGCCGGCCTGCTCAACGACGAGCGGTTCGAGAGCCAGCTTCGCCGCACCTCGATGCGCCGCTGGGGTCGTCCGGACGACTTCGCCGTGATTGCGGTCTACCTGGCGTCCGACGCGTCCCGGTTCCACACCGGCGACACGATCGTCATCGACGGCGGTTACCTCGTCGACTGATCTTTTCGCGATCCGGCTAGCGTTGCACCATGAACTTCGGCGTCGTTCTGCAGACGAACCCACCGGCTTCGCGCGTCGTCGAGCTCACCAAACAGGCCGAGGATTTCGGTTTCACCCACGCCTGGACCTGGGACTCGCACATGTTGTGGCAGGAGCCCTTCGTCATCTATTCGCAAATGCTCGCCGAGACCGATCGCATCATCGTCGGCCCGATGGTGACCAACCCCGGCACCCGGGATTGGACCGTCCTCGCCTCACTCTTCGCCACCCTCAACGACATGTACGGACCGAGGACGATCTGCGGGATGGGTCGGGGCGACTCGGCGCTGCGGTACATCGGCCGGACCCCTCGGTCGATGGACACGATGGTCGAGTCGATGGACGTGATCAAACGGCTCGTGGCGGGAGAGGCGGTCAAGTACAACGACAAGGAGCTCAAGATCCCGTGGATCCGGGAGGGCTGGGACCTGCCGATGTGGGTGGCCGGATACGGCCCGAAGGCGCTGGCGGCCATCGGCGAGCATGCCGACGGGTTCGTTCTCCAGCTGGCCGACCCCCAGGTTCTCGAATGGACGATGGCCGCGGTTCGGGAGGCTGCCGCGGCGGTGGGACGCGACGCGGACGAGGTCACGATCGCCGTCGTAGCCCCCGCCTACGTCGGCGATGATCGGGCGCATCAGCGCGACCAGCTCCGCTGGTTCGGCGGCATGGTGGGCAATCACGTTGTCGACATGGTCAACCGGTACGGGGAGGACGAGTCGAAGGTGCCGAAGGTGCTGTCCGACTACATCAGGGAGCGCGAGGGGTACGACTACGAAGGACACGGCAGGGCTGAGAACGTCTCGGTCGACTTCGTTCCCGACGACATCATCGATCGGTTCTGCGTCCTCGGCCCCGTCGAGGCGCACCTCGAGAAGCTGCGGCTCCTCGAGGACATGGGCGTCGATCACTTCGGCATCTACCTCATGCACGACGACATGGAGGGAACGCTGCGCGCCTACGGCGAGGAGATCATCCCGGCGCTGCGCTAGGCCCCGCCCCCAGGTTGCGCTGCAGCTTGCGCATGCCGCCGAGCCAACGCTCGTAGTCCGTGGCCTTGTTGACGAAGTAGCCGGCCACCTCGGGGTGGGGGAGGATGAGGAATCGATTCTCCCTGAGACCCTCGACCACGGCGTCCGCCACACGCTCCGTCGAGATGCTGCCATCGACGGCGAACTCGTGGAACCCATCCGAGACCGTCGTGAGGTCGTTGAGCATCGCGGTGTCGACGAACTGCGGGGCAAGGCAGGACACACCGATGCCCGAGTCTCCGTAGGTGATCGCCAGCCACTCGGCGAGGGCGACCACGGCGTGCTTGGTGACGCTGTACGGGGCGGCGCCCAGGTTGGTGAGCAGCCCGGCAGCGCTTGCGGTGTGGAGGAGATGCCCGCGGCCCCGTTCCAGCATGGACGGGAGGACGGCGCGAACCCCGTAGACGTGGGACATCACGTTGACCGCCCAGGCCCGCTCCCAATCCTCGTCGGAGGCATCGACGCTCCCGCCGGTCGGAATACCGGCGTTGAGGCAGAGGAGGTCGACGGGACCGTAGGCCTCCTCGGCGGCTGAGATCATGGCGAGGTTGTCGTCCTCGTTGGCGACGTCGACCCGGAAGGCGGTGCCGTCGATCTCTGCGGCGACCCGTTCGGCGGAATCGAGATCGATGTCGCCGACCACCACGCCCGCTGCTCCCTCGCCGGCGAACCGCCGGCAGAGCCCGGCTCCGATGCCGCTGCCACCTCCGGTCACGACGACGACGGTGTTGGTCAGCTCCACGGGTGGCAATCTACCCTGTGCCCATGGAGCGGATGGGGGAGATCACGACGGTTCCGCCCGGGGAGCTCGCCGACCACGTCGGTGAGGAAGTCGGCGTCTCGGACTGGCTGCTCGTCGAGCAAGATCGCATCGACGCCTTCGCCGGGGTGACGCTGGACGATCAGTTCATCCACACGGACCCGGAAGCTGCTGCGCAGACGCCGCTGGGCTCGACCGTCGCTCACGGCCTTCTCACCCTGTCGCTCGCCTCGGCCATGACCTCATTCGTAGCGCCGGAGGGGTTCCTCATGGCCTTCAACTACGGCCTCGATCGGGTGCGGTTCCTCGAGCCGGTGAAGGTCGACAGCAAGATCCGGGGCAGGACGGTTCTCGTCGACGTCAGGGAGAAGGGCCCCGGCCGCTGGCTCGTCACCAACGAGGTGACCATCGAGATCGAAGGCTCCGAGAAGCCGGCGATGGTCGCCGAGGCCCTCACCCTGTTCGTCACCGGCTAGCCAGATACTCCTCGACCAGCTCGGTGCGGGCTGCGCCGCTGGGCCCACTGAAGCGGATGTGCCCTTCGATGCTGGAAACGGAGAACATCTCGTCGTACCGCTCCGGATAGGTCTCGAGGACCCACTGCTCGAACTCGGCGTCGACGTCGACCATCCCGGCGGGAGGCGGCATACTCGGACCGTTGACCTCACTCTCACCGACACGCGCAGAGAACGTGGTGACAAGGTCCTCGCCGGTGATGCGGCTGTAGAACCAGGAGGGGCCAAAGTTCACCGTGCATTCGACACGCTCCCGCTCCCCGAGCACACAATCGGTGAACGCCACATCCGACGTGTCGAGGCCGATCAGCCAGGGAATGAAGGACGACTCATCCTGGGCGTCGACAACGGCGAGAGTGGCGTCGACGTCGTTGGCCTGGAGCGCGTGCACGAATTCCTCGAGGGGTCCCGGGGGTTGGCCGGCCACGAGGGCTTCCTCCTCGGTGAGCTGCAGCACCGCCGCAGCAGCGACTGCGATCACGACGAGCAGCCCAAAGGCCGCCGCCGCGATCCATGGTCCTCGCCGTCTGACGGTCGACGGTGTCCGTTCCTGGGTTTGCATGTCGGTCCTCCTCGGCTCCAGCGCAACGATGACGGGTTCGGCGCCCAGCTCGAGGCGACGCTCGAGCTGCTCCATGAGCGCATCGGCGCCGGTCCGGGTTCCGCGTTCGGCGAGCCGGGTCAGCGATTCGTCAAGCCGTCGCATTGCGTTCCTCCTCCGAGAGGACCTGGTAGAGCCTCGTACGAGCACGTGAGGCCGCCTTGCGCGCTGCCGCCTCCGAGACTCCGAGGAGCTCGGCGATCTCGGCGAAGGGCCTGCCCTCGATCTCGGTCAAGTACAACACCGCCCGCGCCTTCGGCGACAGGTGGAGCAGGTCGTCCACGTCGGACGGATACTCCGGCTGCGCCGACTGCGGTGAACCGAGCCGGCTCAGCGCCCGTCGTCGGCGCAGGAACGACCGGCGATGGTTCGCCGCCAGGTTGTAGATCGACCTCCTCAGATACGCAGACGGTGAGTCGAGGGCGGACAGCGTGGTCCGCTCCAGGACCCGAACCAGCGCCTCCTGCACGAGGTCGTCGGGTTCGACCTCCGCCGGGCCGACCACTGCGGCGAACCGGCGGAGCGACGGGTAGAGCTCGCGCACCAGCTCGCGATCCTGATCATCGATCCGGGTCTGCGGGCTGGGTGACATCGGGCCTTCCCTGTCCTCTCACCCTAAAGACACCGCTGGCCCGGTGTTTGTGACGAGAGGGCCGACGATGCCCCCGATGTTGTTGCGCAGTACGGCTCAGAACTGCTCGGTCTCCGTCGAGCCCTCGAGTGCCAGCGTCGCCGAGTGGCCGCCGGAGACGACCTGAGCCACCTGATCGAAGTAGCCGGCGCCGACCTCTCGCTGATGCCGCGTTGCCGTGTATCCGAGATCCTCCATGCCGAACTCGGCGTCCTGCAGCTCGACATAGGCGGTCATGCCCGACCGTGCATAGCCGTGGGCAAGCTGGAACATCGAGGCGTTGAGCGCGTGGAATCCGGCGAGCGTGATGAACTGGAATCGGTAGCCCATTGCTCCCAGCTCTTTCTGGAACTTGGCGATCGTGGTGTCGTCGAGATGCCTGCGCCAGTTGAACGACGGCGAGCAGTTGTACGCCAGCATCTGATCGGGATACACCTCGTGGATCGCCTCGGCGTAGACCGCCGCCTCCGTCAGGTCCGGTGTCGAGGTCTCGCACCACAGCAGGTCGACGTAGGGTGCGAAGGCGAGCCCGCGGGCGACCGCCGCCTCCATGCCGTTGCGAACCGAGTAGAAGCCCTCGGCGGTCCGTTCGCCGGTGACGAACTGGCGATCGCGCTCATCGACGTCTGTGGTGAGCAACGTCGCCGCCAACGAGTCGGTCCGCGCCACGATCAGCGTCGGCACGCCCAGCACGTCGGCGGCGAGACGCGCCGACTGCAGCGCTCTGATGTGCTGGCCGGTCGGGATCAGCACCTTGCCGCCCATGTGTCCGCACTTCTTCTCCGACGAGAGCTGATCCTCGAGATGGACGCCGGCGGCGCCGGCTTTGATGAATGCCTTGGTCAGCTCGAAGACGTTCAGCGCTCCGCCAAAGCCCGACTCGGCGTCGGCGACGATCGGGACCATCCAGTCGTGCCGGCCGTGACCTTCCGACCATTCGATCTGATCGGCGCGGCGGAGTGCGTT
>CAZCBO010000001.1:0-51331 GCA_964496825.1 uncultured Acidimicrobiaceae bacterium | reverse complement strand
GTAGAGGGATTGGTCCGGGTAGACCTCCTCAGCGAGATTGGCGTCTCCCGCGACCTGCCAGCCCGAGAGGTAGATGGCGTCGAGCCCGGCCTTGACCATCTGCACCGCCTGGCCACCGGAGATGGCCCCGAGCGCGTTGACGTAGTCCCGGTTGTTGATCAGCTCCCAGAGGCGCTCCGCCATGACCGTCGCCAGGGTGTGTTCCTCCACGAGGGAGCCCTGGAGGCGAACCACGTCTTCGGCGGAATAGCTGCGCTGCACCCCCTTCCAGCGCGGGTTGGTCGCCCAATCCTCGGTGATCTGATCGGCCCGCTCGGTCCTGGCTTCGGCGTTGGTCATCATCCCTCCTCGAGGATCGCGTAACCGGGCAGCGTCAAGAACTCGGGGAAATCGGGGGCGAGGGCGACGGTCTCGAACAGCGCCCTCGCCTCCTCGAAGCGGCCGGTCTCGTACTCGGCATCGCCGAGCTGGGCCCGGAGGCGTGCGGTCTCTTCATCGGCGATCGTCCGGACCAAGGCCTCGGTAACGGCCTCGCCTTCGTCCGTGGCGACCCCGTTGTGCACCCATTGCCACACCTGGGATCGCGAGATCTCTGCGGTCGCCGCATCCTCCATCAGGTTGTAGATGGCGGCGGCGCCGTTGCCGCGCAGCCACGAGGCCAGGTACTGGATGGCCACGTCGACGTTGGTGCGCACCCCGGCTTCAGTGACCGCACCACCGGTGACTTCGGTGTCGAGCAGCTCCTTGGCGGCGACGTGGACGTCGTCTCGCAGCCGTTCTATCTGGTTGGGGGCGTCGCCCAGCACCTCGGTGAACACCTCGGTGGCAACGGGAACCAGGTCGGGATGAGCCACCCACGTGCCGTCGCAGCCGTCGCTCGACTCGCGTGCCTTGTCCTCGCGCACCTTGGCGAGGGCGATCTCGTTGATCTCCGGGTCACGACGGGAGGGAATGAACGCCGCCATGCCCCCCATGGCATGAGCGCCACGGTGGTGACAGATCGCGACGAGCAGTTCGGTGTAGGCGCGCATGAACGGGACCGTCATCGTGATCTGAGCACGGTCGGGCAGCGTGAAGTCGGGTCGGTTCCTGAACTTCTTGATGACCGAGAAGATGTAATCCCAGCGCCCGGCATTGAGTCCCGCCGAATGCTCCCGCAGCTCGTGGAGGATCTCATCCATCTCGAAGGCGGCGAGGATGGTCTCGATGAGCACGGTTGCCCTGATGGTCCCGACCGGGATGCCGAGCTGGTCTTGGGCGTGCACGAACACGTCGTTCCACAGCCGCGCCTCGAGATGGCTCTCCAATTTGGGGAGATAGAAGTACGGCCCCGAGCCGCGGGCCAGCAGCTCGGCTGCGTTGTGGAAGAAGAAGAGTCCGAAGTCGAACAGGCTCGCCGATACGGGTGCACCGTCGACCAGGAGGTGACGCTCGTCGAGGTGCCAGCCGCGGGGCCGCACCATCAGCGTCGCCACGTCGTCGTTCAGGCGGTAAGCCTTTCCGTTGCCTGCGTCGAAGTCGATGGTGCGGCGAATGGCGTCGCACAGGTTGACCTGGCCCCGCACCATGTTGTCCCAGGTGGGTGAATTGGAGTCCTCGAAGTCGGCCATGAAGACCCTTGCCCCCGAGTTGAGGGCGTTGATGAGCATCTTGCGGTCCGTCGGTCCGGTGATCTCGCAGCGTCGATCGGCGAGGTCCGGTGGCGGTGCGGCGACGACCCAGTCCCCCGTGCGGATCGATTCGGTCTCGAGGAGGAAGTCGGGGTCCTCGCCGCCGTCGATGCGACCCTGGCGCTCGGTCCGGGCGGCGAGGAGCCGGCGCCGGGCGGGGTCGAACCGGCGGTGCACGTCGGCGACGAAGGCCAGCGCCTCCTCGGTGAGGATCTCGTCGTAGCGGTCGCCTCCCGCACCGGCAATTTCGATCATTGGCACCTCCCTGGTCCGGATGGCAGTGTTGGTTCACTCGCGGCACGAAATCAACTTCCTTGCTAAGAAAGAATGATTGATCTTCTCGCTGTCAAACAAGTAGCCTCTGATTATGGAGCAGATCGATCCCCTGGTGCTGGGCCGGCGGGTACGCCACTTCCGCAAGCGGCGCCGCCTGACCCTCGACGACGTGGGTGCGATCGTCGGCAGGCCGGCACCATTCCTCTCCATGGTGGAGAACGGGAAGCGAGAGCCCAGCCTCGGTCTCATCAACGATCTCGCCGCCGCGCTCGACGTCTCGGCCGGTGAACTGCTCACCGCAGAGCCGCCGACGCGACGAGCCGAGCTCGAGGTCGCCATCGAGCGCTACCAGGAGGAGCCGGCCTACCGGGAGCTCGGGCTGCCGTACCTCAAAGCCTCGGCGCGGCTCCCCGACGTGGCTCTCGAGCATGTGGTCCGGCTCTATGAGGCGCTACAGAGCCGGCGGGAGGCGGAGCCGTTCAGCACCAACGCGGCGCGGACCGTCAATGCAGAGCTGCGCGCCGAGATGCGAGCACGCGGCAATTACTTCGCAGAGATCGAAGCCCTCGCCGCCGAGTCCGTGGCCGCACTCGGTGATCGGAGCGCCGGGGGGATGTCGAAGGGTGACCTCAACGCCCTTGCCGCCCACTTCGGGTTCAAGGTGCTCCGAACCCACGAGGTGCCGGCCACGGTGCGTTCGATCACGGACATGGCCAACCGCCGCATCTACGTCCCCGGCCGTGACGACTTCGAGCCGGGGCTGGTGCGCTCGGTGGTCCTCCAGACCCTGGGGCACTTCGCCCTCGGTCATGACGAGCCCGCCGACTTCGCCGAGTTCCTCCGCCAGCGCGTGGAGACCAACTACTTCGCCGGGGCGGTGCTGATCCCGGAGAGTGTCGGCGTGCCGTTCCTCGCCGAGGCCAAGGAGCAACGCAACCTGTCGGTGGAGGATCTCAAGGACCACTTCAACGTGTCCTATGAGATGGCGGGCCACCGCTTCACCAATCTCGCCACCGAGCATCTCGGCCTCGAGACCCACTTCGTCCGCTCCGATGCGGGCGGGATCGTCTGGAAGGCCTACGAGAACGACGGGGTGCCGTTCCCGCGCAACACGGCGGGCGGGATCGAGGGAGAGCGGCTGTGCCGCGAGTGGGCGAGCCGCCAGGCCTTCACCTCGGACTCTCGCTACACCATCCACTACCAGTACACCGACACCGCGGAGGGAACCTTCTGGTGCGCGACCTTCGTCGAGGAGGAGGCAGGGCCCCCGCGGGCAATCACCACGGGGGTGCGGTTCGAGGACGCCCGCTGGTTCCGCGGGTGGGATACGACTCGTCACACCGTCTCGTACTGTCCCGACGGCGCGTGTTGCGTACCCGCACCTGCTGTCGCCGAACGTTGGGACGGGCATCAGTGGACCTCGGTGCGGCCGAAGAGTCACGTGCTGGCGGCGATGCCGTTCGAGGCGATTCCCGGCTTCGATCGCGCCGAGATCTACGAGTTCCTCGATCGGCGGGCTGCCGAGATCACCTGACGGCCGTTCTTGCTACGCAAGAACGGCCGACCAGTCGTGGGCGAAGGCGGCGAACCCTCCCCCCGTGTGCCAGAAGACGACGTCGGTGTCGGGATCGAACGCCCCCGACTCGATCTCGCGACGCAGGCCGAAGAGCGCCTTCCCGGTGTACGTCGGATCCCAGATCAGTCCGGTGAGCCGGGTCGCCTCGACCTGCACCGCGAGCTCCTCCTCCGTCGTCTCTCCGTAACCGCCGCCGACGTAGCGGTCGATGATCCTCCATCCGCTCGAGCGCGGCATGGCGCCGTAGCGCTGGTCGGCCACGTCGAGGATCTCGACGACCTTGGCCTCGAGCGCCGCGGCGGAGTCACCCACGGAGGTCCCCACGACTTCGACATCGTGGTCGCCAGCGCCGCGCACCAGACCCGCGGTCGTGCCTCCGCTCGACGCCGGATGCCACAGCACCGCACGGTCGATGCCGGCCTGGTCGAACTGCAGGGCGATCTCGCTCAGCGCGGCCACGAACCCTTGCATTCCCAGGGCATCCGAGGCTCCTTCGGGGATCAGCCACGGGTGATCGACGTCAGCGGCGGCCTCGGCCATGAGCCGGTCTCGATCCTCGTATTCGCCGGGGGTGATGAACCGGCACTCGGCACCGGCGAGCCGCTGCAGCAGGTGGTTGCCGGTGCGGTCGGCGGGCGGCTTCCCATCCGGCGTCCGTAGGTAGAGGATGGTCCTCAACCCCAGGCGGTCGGCGGCGAGCGCCGTTGCCCTGCCGTGGTTGGACTGCAGCGCACCGCAGGTGATGACGGTGTCTGCCCCTGCCGCGAGGGCCGCTCCGACGTGGAACTCGAGCTTGCGCACCTTGTTGCCCGAGAGCCCGAACCCGGTCAGGTCGTCGCGCTTGACCCAGATTCTGGGCCCACCCCAGGCTTCGCTGAGCCGTGGTGCCGGCTCGAGCGGGGTGGGGAGCCGAGCGAGGGCGATGCGTGCATCGGTCACCAGCCGACGGTAGCGGCTCAGCCGGCCGGCTCGATGCGGTAGAGCCGACCTTCCTGGGTGGCCACCAGGATCTCACCGGAGGCATCCGTTCCGAAGGTGGTGAGGAGCCCGGGGCTGCCGAGCTGTTTCTCCCAGTCGTGCACGGACACGATGCGATCGCCGTCGAACACCAGCGACCGGATCCATCCCACGCAGTAGTCGCCGTAGAAGTAGTGGCCCCTCAGCGCCGGGATCCGGTCACCCCGGTACACCGGTCCCCCGACGACCGCACACACCCGGTGGTGCGGGATGGAGAGCGCAGGGTCGGTGAGACCGGCGGTCTCGCAGGTCTCGGCTTCGAAGCACGCATCGCCTTCCCTGGTCGACCACCCGAAGTTCGCACCGGCCCCGTCGATGGGGACGATGTTGATCTCCTCGCGCTCGTACTGGCCAACGTCGGCGATGTAGACGAACCCACCGTCGATGGTCACCCGCCACGGGTTCCGCAGGCCGTAGGCCCACACCTCGTGAGCGGCCGTGGTGGAGCTCACGAAGGGATTGTCCGGTGGCACGGCGTAGGGAACCCTGGCATCGACGTCGAGACGCACGATGGTGCCGAGCAACGTGCCCGGGTTCTGCCCGTGGCCATCGGGGTCGCCGATGCCGCCTCCGTCGCCGAGGCCGGCCCACAGGTATCCGTCCGGCCCGAGCAGGATGGCCCCACCCTGGTGCTGGCGCGCCGGCTGGCCGAGGGTGAGGATCGGCACCGCGGACCGCTGATCCACGGTGTTCCCGACGACGTCGTATGCCACGATGCGGAGCGCCTCGAGGAGGTCGGTGTAGATCACGAAGATCCGGTCGCCGTCCCGGTCGAAGGTGAATCCCAACAGGCCCTGCTTGCTGATCGGGCCCGACACCACGCGACGGATGTCGAGGAACGGCTCGAGCGAGCCGCTGTCGACGACCACGATCCGGCCGAGCCGCTCGGCGACATAGATCCGGTCGTCGCCCGGTCGCGTGCCCAGCGCCACCGGCTCGACGAGGCGGTCGGTGATGAGCGTCAGCTCGAGGTCGGGTACCGCGGAGGTCGTCGATACCACGGGCCCCTCCCTCACGACCGGTGCCGTCGTTCCCGGGCCGACCGGCTCGAGGTTCGATGGTGACGCGGCGCACGCCGTCAGCACCAGGGTGGTGGCGGCCAGGATCACCGGCGGTCTCATCGCCGGGACGCTATTACCGCAGGCCCCCGGTATGGGAAACTGGCGCGATGCCGTATCGCGAGACCGACGATGTCACGCTCTACTTCCGCGAGGTAGGGGACGGTCCGGTTGCCCTCTTCATCCACGGGTTTCCCTTCGACTCCACGATGTGGCCCGAGCTGCCCATCGAGCAGCCGGCCCAGGTGGTGACCACCCTGCGCGGTTTGTGGTCGAGCGGGTAGCGCGGTGAGCGCCGTCGCCGGTTACAGCGGCATCGACGACGCCGAGTACCGGCGCCGCATCAGGGCGTGGACACTCTACGACTGGGCCAACTCGGCCTTTGCCACCACGATCCTCGCCGCCGTCCTGCCGGTCTACTACTCGCAGGTGGCGGGCCGGACGTTGGGCTCGGCCGCCGAGGCCACGGCCTACTGGACGGCCACCCTGTCGATCTCGCTGGTCATCGTGGCGATCCTGTCCCCGATCCTGGGGACCATCTCGGATCTCAAGCGCGGGAAGAAGCGATTCCTGACGCTCTTCGTTCTGGTCGGCAGCGGGGCCACGGCGGCGCTGGTCTTCGTCGGCACCGGTGACTGGCTCCTCGCCTCGCTCGTCTTCATCGTGGCCAGGATCGGGTTCGCCTCGGCCAACGTCTTCTACGACTCCCTCCTGCCCCATGTGGCCAGGGAAGAGGACGTCGATCGCGTCTCCACCCTCGGGTATGCCGTCGGCTACCTGGGCGGGGGCCTGCTGCTGGCGGTCAACATCGTGATGGTCTTCGCCCTCGGCGACTCCGTCGGGCCGCGTCTGTCGTTCGTGTCGGTGGCGGTGTGGTGGCTGGTCTTCTCGATTCCGATCCTCCGGCGCGTGCCCGAACCGCCCGCGGCGGTGTCCGCCGAACGGGGCCGGCTTCTCTCCGTCACCTTCCGACGGCTCGGGGACACGTTCTCCCATCTCCGCGACTACCGCGAGCTGCTGAAGTTCCTGATCGCCTTTCTCATCTACAACGACGGGATCGGGACGATCATCGGCGTGGCCGTCATCTACGGTGCCGAGCTTGGGTTCGGTGCCGTCGAGCTGGTCGCCGCCATCTTGCTCGTGCAGTTCGTCGGTATCCCGTTCTCGCTGGTGTTCGGAAGGATCCCCAACCCGGCCGAGCCGCGGCGGGCCTTCTTCCTCGCCTTCGTCCTGTGGAACCTGGTCATGCTCCCGCTGGCCGGGTTCGGGGGAAAGCTGGCGTTCGACGACGCGGTGACCGGGCGGCCGCCGCCCCCGTACTTCGACACCCTCACCTTCTCCGGCGAGGGCGACTACCCGGTGAGCTCGGAGGCGGTCATCCTCGACGGGGTGTGGACGATCGCCGACGACTACGCCACGACGACCGAAGCCGGCGCAACGTACGCACTGCGGTTCAACGGCGAGACGGTGCGGGTGAGGTACTCGGAGGGCCCGGACCGATCCCGATGGGAGGTCTTCATCCTCACGGCGGGGAGGCTGCTCCCGGCCCTCGACGACGACGGCGATCCGGTGGTGATCGACGGATACAACCCCGCGGTCCACGACGGCGTGGATGTCGACGTATCGGCGGCGAGGGAAGGGGAGAACGTGCTGGTCATCGCCAATACCGCCGCCGCCGACCCCGACGCGACCGGAACGGCGATGGTGATCGGGGAGTCGACGGTCCTGCCTCCTGCCCGGGTCAGCAGCCCGCCGACGATCCTCATCCTGCTCGTCGTGCTCGAAGTGGCCGGGCTGGCGCTGGCCGCGGCGTTCGGCAAGCCGCTGTTCTCCGGTTTGGCCGCGACCATGACGACCAAGCGGACGATCATCCTCGCCCTCGTGGTCTACGCCACGATTGCGGTGTGGGGCTTCGTGCTCGATTCGGTGATCGAGTTCTGGTTCCTCGCCTTCATGGTCGCGGTGGTCCAGGGAGGCTCGCAGGCGCTCAGCCGGAGCCTCTACGCCTCGATGTCGCCGACGGCGCTGTCGGGTGAGTTCTTCGGATTCTTCTCGGTCATGGCCAAGTTCTCCGCCATCGTCGGTCCGCTGCTCTTCACCGCTGCGGTGGCGGCGTTCGGATCGTCTCGACCCGCGGTCCTCGGCCTCATCGTCTTCTTCATCGCCGGCATCGCCCTTCTGGCGACCGTCGACGAGGAGAAGGGAAAGCGGGCGGCCGGAGACGCCGACGCGGCCGCAGCGGCCGCCGGTGCGATCGAGGCGGGATGGGACGTCTCGGCACGGGCGTTATGGTTGCCGCGACCTCGACGACGGCCGGCACCACCGTGACCACCACCACGACCGCACCGCAGGCGGCGACCACGACCACGGCCACGACGATCCCCGCCGCCGACACCGAGCTTGCCGTCGAGCTCGTTGCCCAGAGCTTCGCCGCTCCGGTACTCGCCGTTCCGCACGCGGGTCGGATCTTCGTCGTCGAGCAACCCGGCCGCATCTGGTCCCTGTTCGGTAGTGAGGCCACCGAGTTCCTCGACATCCGCGAGCGCGTCGTCTTCGGCGGCGAGCGCGGGTTGCTCGGCCTCGCCTTCCATCCCGACCACGACGACCTGCTCTACGTCAACTACACCGGGGCGGGGGGCGCCACGCGCATCGCCGAGTTTCGCTTCGACGCAAATGGGGCGGATCCCAACTCGGAGCGTGTGCTGCTGGAGATCCCCCAGCCGGCGCGCAACCACAACGGCGGGATGATCGCCTTCGGTCCGGACGGGAACCTGTGGGTGGGGATGGGCGACGGCGGCGGCTCCGACGACCGATACGGCCACGGCCAGCGCGGGGACACGCTGCTCGCGGCGATGTTGCGCATCGTGGTCGGACCCGACGTCACGCCCTATGGGGTCGCCGAGGACTACGGCTTCGAGGCCGCCGAGGTCTGGGCGATCGGACTCCGCAATCCCTGGCGCTTTGCGTTCGACGGGCGGGACTTGTGGATCGCCGACGTCGGGCAAAACGCCTTCGAGGAGATCAACCGGGTGTCGGTGGACGACCGCGGGCTGAACTTCGGCTGGCCGCTCCACGAGGGCTTCTCGTGCTACCGGGGCGGCTCACGCTGTGAAGCTCCCGAACTCACCGCTCCGGTGTATGACTACCGGCACCCCGAGGGATGCTCGATCACCGGGGGCTACGTATACCGGGGCGAAGCGATCCCGCAGCTGTCGGGGCACTACTTCTTCTCGGATTACTGCAGCGGATTCCTTCGCTCGATCGCCCCTTCCGGGGAAGTGTTCGACTGGCCGGTCGGATCGCTCGGCAACGTGACCTCGTTCGGGCTCGACGTCGACGGTGAGTTGCTGGTGCTGGCGGCGAACGGGAGGGTGTACCGGGTGGTCGAGGGATGATCGTCGTTCTCGGTTCGGTGAATCGCGACCTCGTCGTGACCAGCGAGGCGCTGCCGCGACCGGGGGAGACGGTGCTGGGCAGCGGTCACTTCGAGGTCGCAGGTGGCAAGGGCGCCAACCAGGCGGTGGCGGCCGCCCGCCTCGGGGCCGAGGTGGTGTTCGTGGGCAGGGTCGGGGACGACGATGCGGGGCGGATGCTCACTGCAGCATTCGAGATCGAGGGCGTCGACGCGGCGCGGGTCTCGATCGCCGAGCACACCCCAACGGGGCTTGCGGTGATCACCGTTGACGATTCCGGGGAGAACACGATCGTGGTGAGCCAGGGCGCCAACGCCCTCATCGGGATGACGGATGTCGCCGGCGCTGCTGCGGCGCTCCGCTCGGCTTCGGTGACGCTCGTCCAGCTGGAGATCCCGATCCGAACGGTCACCCTGGCTGCCCTCACCGCAGCGGGCACGGTGCTGCTCAACGCGGCGCCGGCCCAACCGCTCCCCGACGAGTTGCTCGCCGAGGTCGACGTCCTCGTGGTGAATCGGAGTGAGCTGGCGTCCCTCACCGGCTCGGAGGACCCTCGCCTCGCATCGGTGCTGGACGTGCCAACGGCGGTGGTGACCCTCGGTGCGGAGGGTGCCGCGGTCGTCGCCGACGACCGGGTCACGGTATACCCGGCCCCGGAGGTCGAGGTGGTCGACACCACCGGCGCCGGTGATGCCTTCTGCGGCGCGCTGGCCGCCGGGATCGACGCCGGCCTCACCGTCTTCGAGGCAGTGCCTCGCGCCGTCACCGCCGGTGCCCTCGCCACCGCCGCCATCGGGGCACGGTCCGCTCTCCCCATGGCAGATGAGCTCGAGAGTGCGCTCCGGGCGCAGGCCGATCAGGGATAGCAGCACCCCGGCACCCCGGCCTGCGACTCGGGGCGATCGCTGATCGGGCACCCGGTAACCTCGTCGGATGGCGCTTCCGATCATCATCGATGCCGATCCCGGCCAGGACGACGCCGTCGCCATCCTCGCCGCCCTCGCCTCGCCGGAACTCGACGTCGTTGCCATCACCACGGTCGCCGGCAACGTCCCGCAGCCGCTGGTGAGCCGTAACGCGCTGGCGATGTGCGAGCTCGCGGACCGAACGGACGTCCCCGTCTACCGGGGGGCCGACCATCCGCTGAATCGCGAGCTCTACACGGCCGAGTACGTCCACGGCCCTACCGGTATCGACGGCGCAGATCTCCCGCTGCCAACGACGACCGCGGCCGACGGCCACGCCGTCGACTTCATCATCGAAACGTGTCTGGGCTCGGAGCAGCCGATCACGCTCTGCCCGGTCGGCCCGCTCACGAACGTCGCCACGGCGATCGCTCGGGAGCCGTCGATCGTGCCGGTCATCCGTGAGATCGCCCTCATGGGCGGGAGCTTCTTCGCCGGGGGGAACACCACACCGGTGGCCGAATTCAACATCTTCGTCGATCCCGATGCCGCCAGCATCGTCTTCAACTCCGGGGCGCCGATCACGATGTTCCCGCTCGACGTCACCCACCAGGCCCTGGTGCTGCCCGAGGACCTGAAGCGCTTTCGTGAGCTCGACACGCCTGCCGGCGACGCCGTGGCCGGAATGCTCGAGTACTACGAGAAGCACGACGTCGAGATGTACGGCATCGAGGGCGCTCCGCTGCATGATCCGTGCGTGATCGCCTATCTGCTCGACAAGACCCTGTTCGGTGGGAAGCCGTGCCGGGTCGACGTCGAGACCGAGTCCGAGCTGACCATGGGTCAATCGGTGGTCGACTGGTGGGGGGTCACGGGTGCGGACCCCAACGCCGTGGTGATGAACTCGGTGGATCGGGACCGCCTCATGGATCTCGTCGTCGAGCGGATCGGGCGGCTGTGACGTTCCCGGAGCTGTCGATCCCGCCGCTCGACCCGCCGTACGACCAGGCGCTCGTCGAAGCCCTCGAGTACATCTTCGAGATCCACGATGACGTGGTTGCCATCAACCTCAGCGGGAGCGTGGCCGCCGGCGAGCCCGACGCCCGCAGCGACATCGACCTCTACGTGATCATCGAGGGCGACATGCGACACCGCGACCAGCGTCTGTTCGGCGGGGTCCCCGCCGAGATGTTCTTCAATCCCGAGCACCGCGCCCGGAGGGCGCTGGAAGAGGATCAGCGCGAGGGCAAGGCGGCGGCCGTCAAGTTGATCGCCTTCGGCCACATCATCTACGACCCGGAGGGGATCTTCGCCGAGCTTCGCCGCGACGCGCTCGACGTCCTGGAGCAGGGGCCCACAGTCCCCGAGGATGCGATCACCTTCCAGCGCTATACCGCGGTGGACCAGCTCGACAACGCACTCGACGTTGCCCAGCGCGACCCGGCGACGGCCCGACTCCTCGCCACCGAGGCGGTTTCCCAGGCGGTCGCCGTGTGGTTCATCGAGCGCGGCGGGTGGATGCCACGGGCGAAGGATCGGCTCAGTGCGCTGCGCGACGTCGATCCCGAGGCGGCCGACGCCGTGGAGCGCTTCATCGAGTCGGGGGACGTCAACGACGCCGAGAGCGCCATCGGTGTGCTGCTCGGCGTCAGCGGCTTCTTCGAGTGGGAGTCGATCCCCGAGCCATAGAGTCGCGAGTCTCGCGTCGCGAGTCTCGAGTCGCGAGTCTCGAGTCGCGCGTCGGGCTCTTCCAGGCCCAGACCGCCAACCCGAGGGCCGCGACGAGGATCACCGCCGCGATCGTCATCACATCCGAGAATCCGGCTGCCTGGGCCGGTCCCGGCGCATCTGCGGCGGACCCGCCCCCGGCGTAGACCACCGAGCGGGCGGCCCACAGCGTGCCGAGAACGGCGATGCCGGTGACGGTTCCGGTGATCCGCACGATCGTCAACATCCCCGAGGTGACGCCGAGCTTGGCCTGGGGGACGGCGCCGAGGATGGCGCTGTTGTTGGGGGAGTGGAAGGTGCCCATGCCGAGACCGACGACGAGGCCGACCCCGAAGATCGCCGCCGCCGTGGTCGCCCCTTCGAGCGCGAAGGCAGCCCCGACGTACCCGGCGAGCATGATGGCGATCCCGGTCACGGTCACGGGTCGTGATCCGATCCGATCCGAGAGCCCACCCGAGAACGGTGAGACGATGCCCATCGTGATCGGTACCGCGGCCAGCACCAACCCGATGCCGCTCGGTGAGAGCCCGATGACATCGGTCAGGTAGAAGGGTGCGATCAGGAGCAACCCGGCGAGCACGAAGAAGGCAATGAAACCCGTGATGAGGTTGACCGAGAGATCGCGGTCGCGGAAGAGCGCGAGGTCGAGCATCGGATCGTCGACCCGTCTTTCGACGAGGACGAAACCGACCAGCGCTGCGGCTGCGGTGGCGAACAGGGCGAGGTTGACCGGGCTGGTGAACCCGATCTCCTGACCGGCGGTGAGGCCGAGCATCAAGGTCAGCAACCCGACGAAGAACAGGGCACCGCCGAGGAAGTCGAACCGCTGGGATCCCTTCGGCCTCGTGTTGGGCACGAACTTGATCGCGGTCAGCGTACCGATGACCCCGATCGGGAGGTTGACGAGGAAGATCCAGTGCCAGGATGCTGCCTCGAGGATGAACCCACCGATGATCGGCCCCGCCATGATGCCGATCGAAGCCATCGTGCCGTTGATGCCGAGCGCCCTCCCTCGCTCCGAGGGTGGAAAGGCCTCGGTGGTGATGGCGAAGCCGAGGGCGAAGATCATGGCGGCACCGACCGCCTGCACGATGCGGGCACCGATGAGGATGCCGATGGTGGGGGAGAGCGCGGCGAGCATCGACCCGACGGTGAAGACCCCGAACCCGGTGGTGAAGATCGGCTTCTTCCCGATCATGTCACCGAGTCGTCCAAAGCCGAGCACGAGGGTCGTCTGAGTCAGCAGGTACGAGAGCACGACCCACTGGGCGACGGCGAAGGTGGTGCCGAAGTCGTCGACGAGGGTCGGGAGGGCGACGTTGACGATCGTGCCGTCCACCGTGCCGAGGAAGATCGCCATGGCGATGGCGACGAGCACGTACCACTTCTTGCTGTAGTCGATGCCCTCAGGCGGGGCTTCGAGGCGCGGCTGCGCTTCGTCGATGGCCACGAGGCGGAGGGTAGGGGATGGAACTCCGTCTTCGGCGCTCGCATCGCTGTGCCGATAGGGCGGGGTCGTTCCTAGGTTGTCGCTGTGGCCAGATTCCAGCTGAAGACCCTCGATGGGGTCTCGCTCGTCGCCCATCGCCATCGTGCCGCCGGACACCGGCGCAGCGCGGTCGTGCTCGTCCACGGGTTCACGGCATCGAAGGATCATCCCGAGGTGCTTTCGGTGGCCGAGGCTCTCGCCGCCGACGGCCACGAGGTGATCTCGTACGATGCTCGAGGCCACGGCTCTTCCGGCGGTCTCTGCACCCTCGGGGATTCAGAGTGGATGGATGTGGCCGCCGCCGTCGTCTCGGCACGCGACATCGACGAGCGGGTGGTGACCCTCGGCGCCTCGATGGGTGCGATCGCGGTGCTGCGGTATGGCGCGGCGGATCAGGACCTGGCAGGGGTGATCAGCGTGAGCTCGCCCGCCGAGTGGACGCTCCCGCGCAATGTGCGAACGATCTTCGCGTCTGCCCTCACCCGCACCCGCCTCGGCCGACACGTCGCCGACCGCAGGCTCGGCGTCCGGATCCATCCTGTGTGGTCGAGTCCGCTTCCGCCGCTGGCACTCGTCGAGTCGATCAGGGCTCCGCTGGCACTGATCCACGGCGAAGCCGACCCGATGATCCCGCACGGGGCAGCCGAGCGCCTGGCCGGCGCGGCTGGGGGAGCATCCCGCCTCGACATCGTCGCCGGGATGCACCACGCCTTTCATCCGTTGAGCATCCCCGCCATCCGCGATGCCGTCGACTGGGCGCTCGCCTTCGACGGCACCGTCCCCGCTTACGGCTGAGAGGGTGCCGGCTCGGGGATCGCGGCATCGTCATAGGTGACCACCCTCCTCGGGATCGTCCCACCACCAGGCGAGTCCCACGACCCCTGGACCGGTGTGGATGAACATCCCCGTCCCGAAGGAACCGACGAACGCCGTCGCCGGCTCGATGCGCCCGGCGACGGCCGCCAGCAGCTCCTCCGCGGCCTGAGGGGCGAGGGAATGGAGTGCGGCAACGTGCAGGGGGGCCGGATCCGCAGGGATCGAACTGCTCCACGCATCGACCAGTCTGCGTCGAGCCGCCGCCTCGCTCAACGCAGGCTTCGCAGGAGCGACACGACCGTGGCGCAGCTCGATCACCGGCCGCAATCCGACCCAGCGCGCCGCCCAGGCGGCCGCCTGTGGCACTCTCCCGGAGCGCGCGAGGTGGTCGAGGCCCGGCAGCGTCGCCACGAGCCGAACCCGTTCCGCGGCCCGACCCGCCGCCTCGACGACATCGGTGATGGACCCGCCGGCCGCAGCGGTGCGCGCCGCTTCGAGGACGACCAAGCCCTCCCCACCGGCGGCGCTGAGCGTATCGACGACCTCGACCGGCACGCCGGCGAGCTCCGCGGCCGTCTTCGCCGCCAGATGGGTTCCTGCCGACAGCTCATGGGCGACCGTTGCGATCACGGCACCGTCGGGCGTGGCATTCGCTTCGATCGCTTCGAGGAAGTCCATCGGTGTTGGACCTGAGGTCGTCGCCGCCTCGATGGCGTCGACCAGGGTCTCGGGCGCAACGTCACCGTCCCGATACGAGTCGGCACCGAGCGCGAAACGGAGCGGGACGATCGCAATCCCGAGCCCGCTTGCGAGGTCCTCGGGGATCGTGGCGGCGCTGTCGGCGATGACGGCAACGGTCACGCGTCGGTCCCTTGCCTCGGTCGGTCGTCCTGGTCGAACAGGAGCCGGTTGAGGTACACGCCGGCTTCGTCCGGCCGTCGGCGTGGATTGTTGCCGAGCAGACGCTTGAGCAGCATCGGGGTGACCACGGCGAGCGCGGTCAGCGCTCCCGCCCGGCGCCGGGTCACCGCCAGCACAGGTACCAGCGCCACATCGGCCACGAGCGCACCCAGCGATGTCGAACCGGCCGCCTTGCCGGCCGCCAGCCCGGCAAGGAGCACCGCCGAGCCCTCGGGCATACCCGCCAGCATCGCCCCCATGGCCGGTGAGATTCCCCGCCCCCCGGCGCCTCCGAGGAACACCGACCAGTTGTGGCCGGCGACCGTCGCGCCGGCCGCCAGCGCCCGCAGTCCTGGTCGGTGGCTGCCGGCGAGCCATGGCCCGACGCTCCCCTTGGCGAGGTCGAGGATCCCGCCCACCAGCAGGGGCCCGAGGCCGGCTTCCCGGTAGAGCGAGGTGCCGGACACCGTGCCGGTGCCCACCTCCCTGAGGTCGACCTCCTTCAGCCGTCGCGCCACGAGTCCGGAGAAGGGAATCGAGCCGACGGCGTAGGAAATCGCAATCACCGCCGGAGCGGGCAGATCTCTCATGTGCCCCGGGACCCTATTCGCCGATCTGGGCGAGCAGGTCGGTGATCTGCACGTCGCGAAGCGTGCCGGCGGCCCTGGCCGCCTCGAGGGCAGATTCGAGATCGTCGGTGTGGATGTGTGCCAGCCACAGGTCGCTATCCTCGACGACCACGGTCGACTCGTTGCCGAGGCCATCCCACCTGCGCCGGAACTCGTCCACCATCCCGGCGCCGGCCTCGAGCCTGAGGACCACCTCGAACCGTGGGGGAGACGGTGCAGCGGCGAAGGACGGCTCGGATCCGGGGGGCGGCGCCACCGGCAGGGGGGTCCCTGCGACCACATGGGCGAGGGCGTGGAGCAAGAGCACGAACCCGAGGCCGCCGGAGTCCACCACGCCCGCTTCCCGCAGCCGGGGGAGGAGGTCCGGGGTCCGCTGAAGCGAGGCTTCGGCTCCGATGCGGGCGGCCGCTGCGACGTCGGCCACGCCGGCGCCGGGTAACGCACCGCGGGCAGCGGCGGCTGCATCCCGGGCCACGGTGAGGATCGTGCCCTCGACGGGCCGGGCCACGGCGGCATCGGCTGCTCGACTGGCGGCCTCAAGGGCGGCGGCGAGGTCGGCGCCCGATACGGCGGTGCAGTCGGTGAGGTGGGAAGCGAGCGCTCCCAGGAGCTGGGCCATGATCACGCCGGAGGCACCATGGGCGCCCAGCAGGGCGCCGCGACGGATCGCGGTGCAAACATCGTCCATCGAGGACGTGGACCCGACGGCATCGACCACCGACTCCAGGGTCGCCCTCAGGTTGTTGCCGGTGTCGGCGTCGGGCACGGGATAGACGTTGAGCCGGTTGAGGTGCTCTCGGTGCTCCTGAAGCAGCGCATGGAATCGAACCATGACCTCTGCCAGCGCTGCGCCATCGAGCGTCCGTTCCGCCGTCACCCACCCGATCGTATCGGAACGCCGACGCGACGGTGCCCTCCCGAGGGAGGGCACCGTCGTGTGTTGCTGGTCTTTGTCTCTCCTTACCAGGTGCAGACGTTGTTGGCGTCGCAGTCCGCTTCGACGGAGATCTTCTCGATGATCTCCAGCGCACGGTTGGCGTCGACGAGGATCTCGTCGGCGATCTCTCCGTCCGCACCGAAGACGAACACCGCCGGCGTCACGGCGTTGACACCGCCCGACGAGAACGTGCCGGGTCCGGTAACGCCCTCGTAGTCGATGTCCTCACCCGCCCTCAACAACGCCAGGCAGTCGGCGTACGTGTAGCACACCTCTCCCGGCGGGTCGGTGACGTCGAACATCGCCGGGGCCCAGGCGCTCGCATCGAGCGACCCGGCCGCCTCGACGGCGAGTGCCGTGGTCACCAGCAGGTCATACGTCGAGAAGTGGTACTGGTCCTCAGCGCCACCGTACTGGTTGTAGTCCGGGTTGTTGTTCCACAGGTCCGAGTAGAAGTCCCACGCTGGGGACTCCTTGTTTGGCCCGAACGCGGCATACCCGATCTCTTCCTGGCTGGCGATCGCATCCGTTCCCAGCGTGCCGATGAACTCCGGCTGGATCCAGCCGGTCTCACCGATCCAGGTCAGGGACAGCCCGGCCTCTGCGGCCTGCTTGATCAGCGTGGCCGATTCGACAGAGCCCGCCTGCATGATCACGACATCAGGATCCAGCTCGGCGATCCGCTGGGCCTCGGTCCGGTAGGTGGACTGTTCGGCCTGGGCGTCGATCCGGTCGAGGACCTCGATGCCGAGTTCCTCGGCCGCTGCTTCTGCAGCATCGGCCGCCAGCTGGAAGCCCTCCACCTGGGTGGCGAACACCACCATGGTCTCGGCGCCGATCTGGTCGGCGTAGAGCGACCCGAACGTGCCCAGTCCCTCATCGAGACCCTGGGCCCGGAAGATCGGCTCGGTGCCGACTCCACCCAGGTTCTTGGGGATGGTGCCGCCGTGGACGGTCGGCATCAGTGGCGCGTCCGTCTCGGCGATCACTTCCTGCAGCCAGTCCCGGTACGTCCGATACTCGTGGGCGGCGCTGACCAGGATGTCGACGTCGTCTTGCTCGACGAGCGTACGAGCCGCCTGGCCTTCACCGACGGTGCCGATGTCCTCGTGGACGGTCTCCCAGGGGATCCCCAATGGGGGATCGAGGTTGATCACCTCATACACCGGGAACCGGACGTCGGCGGTGAGCGAAGGTCCGTACGGTGCGAACTCACCCGTGTAGTAGGCGAGTTCGCCCACCATGACCGTGTCGCCTGCTGCTGCCGGTGCGGTGGTCTCGGTCGCCGCGGTGGTTTCCGTCGGCGCCGCGGTCGTCGTGGTGTCTTCGCCCTCGCCGCACGCGGCGGCGATAACGGCCAGCACCAAGAGCACTACCGCAATCCGGCTCATCTTCTTGATCCCTATGCGCATTACCTCCTCCTTCTAGCCTTCCTTGCTTGCGGTTCAGATCCTTGGATCCGGCGGATCCTCGGATGTTCGGTCCGTCCTAGATTCGATATCCCTCCCGTAGGGTCTCGATGGTCACGTCGGAGGCATCCATGACGTCGGAGGCCTCCCCGAGGGTCAGCACCATCACGCGATCGACGACCTCGAGCGCCTTGGTGGCGTTCTGCTCGGCGAGCACGATGGCGACGCCTCGCGTCTGGTGGATCTCGATGATCTTCTCGAAGAACTGGTCGACGTAGAGGGGAGAGAGCCCCGCCGTGGGCTCGTCGAGCAACATCAAGACCGGGTCCTGCATCAGGGCGCGGCCGCAGGCCAGCATCCGCGACTCCCCGCCGCTCAGCGTTCCCGCCGTCTGGTCCCTGCGCTCTCCAATGTCGGGGAAGAGCTCGACGATCTCGGCGATCCGTTCCTCGGTGGAGCGCTTGCCGATCATCGCCCCGACCTCGAGGTTCTCCTGCACGGTCAGGTCGGCGAAGATGCCCTTCTCCTGGGGCACGTACCCCAAGCCCCTGGCCGCGGTCGCGTACGGCGGCAGATCCGAGACGTTCTCGCCCTGGAACCACAGCTCGCCGTCCATCAGCGGCAACAGCCGGGCGAGGGTGGCCAGCAAGGTCGTCTTTCCCGCTCCGTTGGCGCCGAGCACACCGAAGATCTCGTCCCCGACGTTGAGGTCGATGCCCTTGATCACCTCGACCCCGGAGTAGCCGCTGCGGATGCCCTTAGCGTCCAACATGCCCACTCCCCAGGTACTTCACGATGACCGTCTCGTGCTCGCGGATGTAGTCGGGGTCTCCCTGGAGGATCACCTTGCCCTCGGCCATGAAGTGCACGAGGTCGGACATGGCCCAGATGACGTCGAGGTCGTGCTCGACGATCACCACCGAGATGTTCTCGGTCATCGCCTTGTCCCTGATGAGGTCCATCACCCGATCTCTCGCCTCACCCGGCAGCCCGGCCGTGGGCTCGTCGAGCAGCAGCACCCTCGGCTGCAACAGCAGGCAGCGGATGATGTCCAGGAGCTTCTTCTCCCCCGCGGAGAGGGCGAAGTTGGTCGAGTCGTCGATGCCGAAGTAGGCGAGGTATCCCCGGATCTCGGCGGCGTGGCGATCGAACACGTCGTCCTCGCGATAGATCTGGTATGCCCGCTCGTCGCCTGCCGCCGAGACCGCGAGCAGCAGCGAGTCGAGGATGGTCAGGCGCTCGAAATCCTGGATGACCTGGTTGGTCTTGACCACGCCGAGCCGTGAGATCGCCGGCGAGCGCATGGCGGAGAGAACGCTGGCCTCTCGCCCGTTGGGGGAGAACGTGATCGTGCCCTCGTCGAGCTTGATGGAGTGCATGATCATCCGCATCAGCGTCGTCTTGCCGGCGCCGTTGGGGCCGATGAGCCCCTCGATCGGGTTCGTTCCCAGCGTGAGGTCGTCGACGTCGACGACGACCCGTCCATCGAAGCTCTTCACGGCGTTCTGGACATGGATCGTCGGCCTGACACCGGCCGCTTCCGGGGCCTCGGTCGCCACGATGGAGTCGCTGAGGTCACTCACTGCCGACGACCTCCACCGCTCCTGCCGGCTCGAGTTCCTCGCCGTGCAGGTCACGCATCAGCTTGTCGCGCCGCATCTCACCGAGGATCCCGAGCGGGCGGAACATCAGCACGAGGATGAGCGTCAGCCCGAACATCATCTCGCGCAGCACCGGGATGGCCTGGAGGAACAGGTCGTCGGGGAGCGGGGCGTAGACCTGGATCACGATGTCGAACAGCCCGGCGGTGAGCAGGACGCCGATGACCGCTCCCCACACCCGCGCCGAGCCCCCGAGGACCAGCCCGACCATGGCGGCGAGCGTGATCTCGATCGACACGAAGTTCGGGGTGAGGAAGTGCACCATCATCCCGTACATGGCGCCGAGCAGCCCCATGCCTGCCGAGCCGACGACGAAGAGCGACATCTTCGTGCGGTAGGTCGACTTCCCCAGGCTGCGTCCCAGGGGTTCGTTGCCACCGACGGCGATCAGCAGCCGCCCGTAGGGCACCCGGTGCACCCGACCGACGTAGTACAGGACCGCGATGACGATCACTAGGAGGATGCCGAGCCAGAGCGTCTCGTTGTCCTTCTGCGTCCCGATGTCGTAGGGGAGGTTGAGCCCGCCCATGCCCCGGGCTCCCTCGGTGAGGCTGACCTGGGTCGTCACCAGGATCCACACGATCGTGGCGAAGCCGAGCGTGCCGACGAGGGTGCCGTCGATGTCGAGGTCGGAGATCAACCACCCGACGACCAGGCCCGCCAATGCTGCCACCACCGCTCCGATCAACATGGAGACGATCAGCGCCGGAATCGGCCCGAAGGGCCAGTCGATGCGAACGAAGGCGACGCCAAAGCCGTACATGCCGATGCCCCAGAAGCCGACGATGCCGAAGTTGGCCAGCCCGGCGAGTCCCAGCTGGAGATGGAGCAACAGCGCCAGGCCGATCACCATCACTACGTAGAACAATCCGAAGACCAAGAACGCCGAGAGCCAGTCGAGACTCATTAGACCTTCCCCGCTTCGGCGGCCGGATTCCCGCGCCACTTCAAGATGAGCATGAAGGCCACGATCAGGAAGAGCTGCGAGTAGAGCGGCTCGCCGGTCTCGAGCGTCAAGCCGGCCAGCACCACACCGGTGCCGAGCCCGACCAGGATGATGCTGCGGATGCTCTGGGAGGCGACCAGGGTGATCAGCAAGATGAAGAGAAACTCCTCCCATCCCAGCCAGGGCCTGACCGAGGATCCGACGCCGTAGAACGCCCCGGCCAGCCCGCCGGCGACACCGGCGATGAACCAGATCAGCGTGGTCACCATCAGCGGCCTGATTCCGCTCGCCTGGGCGAGATCCTCGTCGCTGGCCAGCGCCCTGATCTGGAGGCCGAGGCCGGTGCGCTGGATGACCCACCAGAGCAGCAGGGCGAGGGCGATCACGCTGGCGAAGGCGGTCAGCCGGAACGTCGACACCCCGACGCCCAGCACGCGGATCGTGTCCGGTGGCGGCACGTCGTAGAAGCGGACGACGTAGCCGAAGACGAACTGGAGCCCGTAGCGGAGGAAGATCGAAAGGCCGAAGGAAATGATGATGAGCTCGAGCACCCCGACGCCGCGATTGCGCGCCGGCCGGAAGATGAGGAAGTAGGTTCCGACGCTCAACAGCCCGGCGAGGATCCCCGCGGGAATGAGCGTGGCGTAGAAGTTGAACCCGAAGGTCGTATTGACCCACATCCCGAGGTAGGCACCCAGCGTGATGGTCTCGGAGTAGGCGACGTTGATGAGACCGGTGAGGCGATAGAGGAGGGCGAACCCGATCGTGGCCAGAACGAGCGGCGCCTGCTCGGTCAACCCGATGACTATGGCGTCGCTGAAGAGATCCATCAGCCAGCCTCACCTCCAGGGATCGGGCTGAGCGGGCCATCCCCCCGAGATCCGGTGCCGTCCAACCATGCCCTTCTGGGCATCGCGCCTCCGACGTCCGACGGTGCTATGCGCAGGAGCCTCAATAATCGATAATAGATGATTTGATGGTTGCGTGTCACGCCGACGGGCGGTAGGGACCTCCGACCCTGATCGGGCCTTCTACCGTGTGGCTGGGTGGGAATACGGCCGACCCCTCGTGACGCGAACCTGTCACACCCCCTCGGTACCATCGCGCCCCATGGCGCGCATCCACGTCGAGGGATGGGCTCCCGAGTATGGAAGCCCGCTGCAAACCGATGAATCGCTGGCGGACGAGGACCGGGTCGACGAGACCGTCGAGGTTCCCGGCGGCTGGGACGCGATCGCCGGGAGCGACGACGGGGTCGACGCGGTCGCCTTCGTCGACGGGGTTCGCCGCGTCGACGCCCGGCTGACGCTGGAAGACGGCAATGGACCGCCGGTGTCGGGGATCTGCGGGACCTACGCCGTCGGCTCGGTACGGTGGGATCGCACCGTGCCCCGCTCGGAGGTGACCCACGCGATGGTCGATCGTGTGGCGATCTTCGGCGACGGGAAGGCGGCACCGATGCCGGCCATCTCGGCGGAGCTGTCCTATCGCACCGAGTCGGTGCCCGGAACCGACTCCTCGGGGCTCATCCAGTCCCTCCACGGCCAGATGCGCAAGGCCGAGGCCAACCTCTCGGAGGAGCTGGCCAGGAGCGGGGTGTTCGTCGTCGCCGATGGTCCGATCAACGATCTCTCGGCGACCGAGAAGGTGGGCTTCATCAAGACCCACCGTCGTCCGTACCTCAGCGACCAGCGCACCGGCATCGTCGGTGCCCTGCGCGCCGGCGAACGCACCCCGCTGTTCCTCATCGGCGCCGGCGGGGCCTACCCGCGCTACTCGTGGTACTTCCGCCTCGCCGACATCGCCCACGGCCACGCCTGGTCGGGCATCGCCCGCGCCGAGGTCTCCAGCCACATCGACCTCGGAACCGCGAAACGGATGGCCGACCGCGTCACCGCGCTGCTGCCCGCGGTGGCTTCGGAGCAGCACCTCGATCCGCGGGCGCCCCAGAACCTGGTCCCGATCGCGGCCCTGGAACGCGACCTGAGGAGACGCATGGGCGACCCGGGTTTCGTCTACCGTGCGCTGCGAGCGGCCACTGCGGGTGGAGTGCTGACATGAGTGAGAACGGGGAGATGGGGGTGGGGGGCAAACACGGCGTGGGGCGTGTTCTCGGCACGCAGCACACTTCGACGAGCGAGTTCCGCGTCGTCCTCGACGACGACGAGTACCTCCAGCTCGACGACCTCGTCGTCGTGCGGACGCAAGTTCCGAAGTACGGCGAGGTGCGCACCTACGGCGTCGTCACCGAGGCCGAGGCGGTCTACGAGGGCGCCCAGTACGAGTCCGACACGCACCGGATCGCCGCCGAGGGCATCCTCCCCGGTGCCAAGGTCCGCTCGGCGCGGGTCCAGGTGACCCGCGTCGACCCCGAGCTGTGGGTGTCGGCGGACCCGGGCGAAGTGGTGGAACGGGCCCACGCCGAGGAGCGGGACAAGGCGCTCTATGTCGACGAGATGGCACGGCCCCTTCCCGCCGGCATCGGACGCGACGGCGACCCGGTGTCGGTCGACCTCGACTTCTTCGATGGGCGCAAGGGCGGGCACATGTCGATCTCGGGGATCTCCGGGGTCGCCACCAAGACCTCCTTTGCCCTGTTCTTCCTGCGGCTCCTCTCGGCCCGTCCCGATGTGCTCGGCGAGGGTGCGGCCAATCTCCGAATCCTCGTCTTCAACGTCAAGGGCGAGGACCTGCTGTGGCTCGACATGCCCAACAATGCCTTCACTCCCGATGATGCGGCCAAGTGGGAACGGCTCGGGGTCGAGCCGGCGCCCTTCCCGTCGGTGGCGTTCTGGGCGCCGCCACGGCCCCGCAGCGGCGACGTGCTCGTCCCCGACACCGGCGGGCGGCAGGAAGGCGTGCAAGCCTTCGCCTGGACCCCGCGCGAGTTCATCGATGAGGGGCTGCTCCGGTTCCTCTTCACCGATGCCTCCGACTTCCGCAACCAGCTGTCGTTCATCGAGGAGCGGGTGCGCGCCCAGCTCCGTCGCTACGCCATCGACGTCGACGGCATGCCGGGCGCGGTCGTGCTCCGTGACCCTGCCGATGTCGACGACCCCCGCCAGCCGATCGTGCCGCACAAGGGCGAGCGGGTGATCGTCGATCTGCGGACGCTGATCGAGGGCATCGCCGAGTACATCGATCCCGAGGAGGGAGAGCCCGATCCGCGATGGACGGGCAGGGTGCAGGGCGGCACCGTCTCGGCCTTCCTCCGCCGGCTCCACGCGGCGGAGAACCGGCTCGGCCAGATGATCAGGGCGGGGGAGAGCAGGCGCATCGACCGGGCCGCGGCACAGGTGACGGTGGTCGGGATCCAATCCCTCCACGATCTCGGCCAGCGCTTCGTCGTCGGCGCGCTGCTGGCAGAGACCTTCGACGAGAAGGAGCAAACCGGTCAGCGCCTTCCGCTGTCGGTGGTCGTGCTCGACGAGATGAACAAGTACGCGCCGCGGGATGGCTCGAGCCCGCTCAAGGAGATGCTGATCGACATCGCCCAGCGGGGGAGGAGCCTCGGCGTGTTGCTGGTCGGGGCCCAGCAGACGGCGTCGAAGGTGGCCCCCGAGGTGATGGAGAACGCGGCGATCCGGGTAGCGGGCCGGCTCGACGCCGCCGAGGCCGAGCGCGCCGAGTACGGCTGGATGCTGCCCTCGACCCGGGCGCGGGCACGTCTCCTCAAGCCCGGCACGATGGTGTTGTCCCAGCCCTCGATCCCGGTGCCGATCGTCGTCGACTTCCCCTTCCCGCCGTGGGCGACGCGCAAGGAGGAGGTCGACACCTCGGGCACCGATCCCTTCGAGGGGTTGTGAGGGTCCTGCACACCTCGGACTGGCACGTCGGCAAGAAGCTCGGGCGCTACGACCGCTCCGACGAGTACCGCGAGGTGATCGCCGAAGTCGTGGACATCGGCGCTTCCGAGGAGGTCGATCTCGTCCTCCACTCGGGGGACCTCTTCGACCGGCCGCTGCCGCCGGTCGAGGCGCTCAACATCGCTCTCGACGGGCTCGTCGGGCTGAGCGACGGCGGGAGGAGGCCGGTCGTCGTCATCGCCGGCAACCACGACTCGCCGGGGTTCTTCGATGCCCTGGCGCCGTTCCTGCGCAGCGTCAACGTGCACCTGGTCGGCGGGATCAAACGGCCGGACGAGGGCGGCGTCCTCGATCTCGAGACGCGGGCGGGGCGGGCCGTCGTCTCGGCCTTCCCGTTCCTGCGGCAGGGGAAGAGCTTCGAGGTCTGGGAGCCCCCGGAGGAGCACTACAAGAAGTATGCCGACCGCCTGCGTGCCATCTCCGAGGCCTACAGCGCTCACGCCTCGACGCTGGCCGGCACCGAAGCCGTCACCTTCCTCGTCGCCCACTTCCTCGTCGGCGGCGTCAAGGTCCACGGCCACGGGGCTCCCCGCGGTGAGCGGGAGCTCCACATGGGCGAGGCCTACACCGCCACCGCAGAGGCCATCCCACCGGGTCCCCAGTACGTGGCGCTCGGCCACATCCATGCGCCCCAGCCGGTGCCCGGTGCCAAGGTCCCCGCCGAGTACGCCGGCTCGCTCCTCGAGCTCGACTTCGGTGAGGCCGGCGAGCAGAAGCGGGTGGTGGTCGTCGAGGCCGAGCCCGGCCTGCCGGCGACGGTGCGGTCGGTGCCGCTCGGCGGCGGGCGGCGGCTGCTGCGACCCCGCGGTCCGTGGGATGAGCTCCTCGGCATGGACGGCATCCACGACGCCTATCTCGACCTCACCGTGGAGACCGCGGGGCCCGATCCCGGGCTCGCCGCGCGAGCCTTCGATGAGTTCGACTACCTGGTCAAGGTGAGGCCCGACTACCCGAGACCCGAGCAGGAGCGTCCCGTCGCCGCGCACCGCCCTCTGGTCGAGCAGTATCACGACTACTACGTCGAGGCCCATGAGACCGAGCCGTCCGCCGCACTGCTCGAAGCCTTCACATCCGTGCTGGAGGAGGTAACTGGTGCGCCCGGTTGACCTCAGGCTGCGGAACTTCCGCTCCTACTTCGGCGACGAAGCCGGCTTCGACTTTCGCGACCGGCGCCTGGTCGGCATCGTCGGCCCGAACGGCAGCGGCAAGTCGACCATCCTCGACGCCATCGCCTTTGCGCTCTACGGGCGTACGGCATCGCTGGGCCGCAACACCAAGGCCCTCATTCACCAGCGCGCCGACCACGGAGCGGTCGCCTTCCGCTTCGAGGTCGACGGCGAGCTGTGGGAGGCCCAGCGGATGCTGCGGCGCAAGGGCGCAGGCGACCACGCCCTCTACCGGTTGAAGGACGACTCCGAAGGCGCCGAGAAGCTGGAGCAGATCACCGGCGACGCCGACGTCACGAGCAGGATCGCCGAGCTGCTCGGGCTCGACTTCGATGCCTTCGGCCGCTCGGTCCTGCTCGCCCAGGGACGATTCGCAGAATTCCTCACTGCTCCGCCCGCCGAGCGCGACAAGGTGCTCAAGGGTGTCTTCGGCCTCGACCGTATCGACCGCATGCGTGCCCTGGCCAAGGAACGAGCCCGCGAAGCCGAGGTCGAGGCGGAGAAGGCCACGGTCTCGGTGCAGCACCTCGCCCAGCTCGAGGTGGAGACCGAGGCGAGAAGATCCGCCCTCGCCGCCGATGCCGACCGGCTTTCGGTGCTGGAGGAGGCGGAGCCGAAGGTCAAGGAGCTCACGACCGCGATCGCAACCACCGAAGAGGAGGCGAGCGCGGCCGAGAAGCAGCTGTCCGAGCTGCGAGGGGCACTCGAGGCGTTTCCCAGCGAGACCGATCTCGAGCAGACGCTCGCCGCGGCCCGATCCGCTGCGGAGCAGCGTGCGACGACGGCGGAGCGGCTCGAGCAGGCGCGGCACCAGCTCAAGGAAGCCGACGAGCGCTCGGCGGCCGCGGCGGCGATCCGCGACCAGGTCGCCGCCGCGACCGCCCTGATGGCCGCAGGCGACGAGCGAGATGCCGCCGTTCGGGAAGCCGACGCCGCCCTGGCGCGCAGCAGGGATCGGTTGCAGCAGGCGACCGCCGAGGTAGCCGGCCAGGCCGATCGCGTGACGCTCGCCGAACGCGACGCACGAACCGCCGCGCAACGCGCCGAGGAGACGGCGCAATCCCTCGCAGCAGCGGAGGAGTCACTGCACGAAGCGACCCACGCCGACATGGCGTCTGCCCTGCGCCGGGAGCTGCGCGAAGGAGACCGCTGCCCGGTATGCGAGCAGACGGTCGATCCCGTTCCACCCATCACCGCCGGCATCGATCTCGAGCAGGCGCGCACCGCGCTGGATTCGGCACGCCGCGACCGAAGCGAAGCCGAGGAGGCCCACACGACGGCGTCGGGCTCCCTCGAGTCGGCGCGAACCGCCCTGCGCGAGGCGGAGCGGCGCGCCGCCGACGCCGCCGACAGCCTCGCCGAGGTCGAAGACCGCATCACCCAGGCCACCGAGGCGGCAGCCGATACGCGGACCGCGCTCGTCGAGCTCCTCGGGTCGGAGGAGGTCGAGCCGGTGCTCACCGCAATGCGCGAGGAACTGGTAGCCGCCGGCGCCGCCCTCGATGCGGCGACGGCGGCACGAGACCGGGCGATTGCGGACAACGATGCCGCCATCGCGGCCGAGCAAGCCGCCGCAAAGCGGCTCGGCGATCTGCGGGTTGCGCTGACGGGTGTCGCCTCCCGCATCGCCGATGCGCCGGCCTTCGGGGACGACGCCGCCTCGATCGCCGAGGCGGCCGATACCCTGCGGACGCTGGCGGATCGGCTGGTCCGCGAAGCCACGGAGCGCCGCGACGAGGCGACGTCGGCTGCCGAGGACCAGGCCAAGACCCTCGCCGCGACCATGGACGAGCTCGGCGTGACCGGATCCTTCGACGAGGCGCTTGGCGGCCTGCGGTCGAGGGTCGCGGTTTTGCGTGAGGAGGTGGAAAGAGCGGAGCAGCAGCTCGAGGGTATGGCAGAGCAGGTGGCCCGCCGCGATGCCCACGTCGCCGCGATGCAGACCCATAAGGTGCTCGCAGCCGATCTCACCGACGCTCGGTTCGTGCGCTTCCTCCTCGACGACGAACGACGACGGCTCGCCGAGCTGGGAAGCGAGCACTTCCAGCTGCTGACGAACGGCCGCTATCGGTTCACCGAGGACGGTGCCTTCGAGATCGTCGATCTGACGGCGGCGGATGCGATCCGAAAGGCCGACAGCCTCTCGGGAGGGGAGACGTTCCTGGCCTCGCTGGCGTTGGCGCTGGCGCTCGCCGAGATCGTGGCGCGCGGCGGCGGACGCCTCGACGCCTTCTTCCTCGACGAGGGATTCGGGACGCTCGATCCCGAGCACCTCGACCTGGCCATGAGCGGCATCGAGTCGCTGGTCAGCGAGGACGGGAACCGGTTGGTCGTGGTGGTGAGCCACGTGCCCGAGCTGCGGCATCGGATCGAGGACCTCATCGAGCTCGACCGGAGCCCGACGACGGGCGACACCAGGGTGTTGAGCGGGTGAGGCCGCTCGACGACGTCACGATCGTCGAGCTGGCCGGACTCGGCCCGGTGCCCTTCGCCGGGATGCTCCTCGCCGGCATGGGCGCCGATGTGATCCTCGTCGACCGGGTCGGCGAACGGGCGTATCCCGACGTCATGGTGCGGGCCGTCGGGAGGGGAAAGCGGTCGATCGCCGTCGATCTCAAGCATCCCGACGGGCCGGCAACCGTGCTCCGCCTCGTCGAGCGCGCCGATGCCCTCATCGAGGGGTTCCGCCCCGGCGTCGCCGAGCGGCTCGGGGTCGGGCCCGACGAGTGCCGGACGGTCAACGCTCGCCTCGTCTATGGACGAATGACCGGATGGGGTCGCACCGGCCCGCTGGCGCACATGGCCGGTCACGATATCAACTACATCGGGCTGTCCGGGGCCCTTGACGCCATCGGCACCGCCGACCGGTCGGTCCCACCGCTCAACCTGATCGGTGACTACGGCGGGGGATCGCTGTACCTGGTGGCCGGTGTCCTCGCCGCGCTCCTCGATCGGGACCGGGCCGGGGGCCGGGTCGTCGAGGCGGCCATGATCGACGGTGCGGCGTCGCTGATGACGCCGTTCTACGAGATGCTCGGGATCGGGCTCTGGGACGTCGCACGGGCTTCGAATCTCCTCGACGGCGGTGCGCCCTTCTACACGGTCTACCGGACCAGCGACGACGAGCAGATGGCGGTCGGTGCCCTCGAGCCCCAGTTCTACGACGAGCTGCTCGCCGGCCTCGGTCTGGCGGGTGCCGAGCTGCCCGATCGTCTCGATGTGAGCGGCTGGCCCGAGCTGCGGCGGCGGTTCGCTGAGGTCTTTGCGAGCAGGACCCGGGACGAGTGGGAGTCGGTCTTCGCCGGCACCGACGCCTGTGTCACGCCGGTACTGGGCATGGACGAGGCACCCGCACACCCGGGGAACGCGCGGCGAGGGGTGTTCGACATCCACGCCGGCCATCCGCTGCCGGCCCCGGCGCCCCGATTCGATGACGATGCTCCCGGCGAGCCCGGCACGGCGCCCGAGCCGGGGGCGAACACCGACGAGATCCTCGCCGAGACCGGATTCTCCGCCGACGAGGTCGCCGAGCTCCGGTCGAGCGGTGCCGTTGCCTGACCAGAGGGCGCTCGCCGGCCCCTAGGCCCGCCCGGCCTCCACCTCGTCCTCACGGGTGCGGCCCGCCAGGCGGATCAGGTCCTCGTGGAGCTCGAACCACACCGAGTGGTAGCTGTCGAGGGTGGGTGAGGCGATGAAGCGGTGATCGCCCTCCTCGGTCATCGCCGCAGCGTGGTCGAGCCGGGAAAGGTAGCCGGCGAGCCGGGGCAGCCCCTGGGTCAGCGGCTCGAGCCAGGCCCGAGCGTCCTCGTGGAGGGCGGCGAAGTCACCGAGTACCCCGGCGTCGTAGGCCTCGTCGGTATGGTCGTTGAGCACCTGCTCGCCGTCGACCTCGCGCATCTGCCAGGCCGTGACGATGTGCTTCATACGGTCGTCGATCCCGAGGAAGCCGTCGAGGGCGCGGTTGGCGTTGTCGATGCCCCAGGTCGCCTGGTCGGCGGCCATCAACTCGGCGCCGAGCGCCTTGCCGTCGTCGGTCAGCTGGAACATCGCGCCGGCGAGCTCGGTGAGCCCGTCGGCGGTGGTCCGGTCCAGGATCGCGGCCGCCTCTTCCTCACCGGTCCGCAGCACGGGGGCGACGCCGTTGGGGGTCACGAACCCCTTGATGAGCAGCGCTCGCACCACGGCGGGCGTCGCCGCTTCGATGTCGTCCATGGCCGCCTCCTCTCGCTCGTCGGGCACGCTTCCCTGCTCGGCCGCGTCGATGTCGATGGCGAGCTCCCGTGCCCACGAAAGGAGCGTCGCCGCCTCCGCCACGATGGCCTCGCTCCCAGCCACCACACCGATGAAGACGCGTCCGCCGGCACCATCGATCGTGATCGTGTCACCCATGCCGAGGGTGCGGTCCCCGATCGAGAGCCTATCGTCCTCGATCACGACGCCCTCGGCGCCGACGACCGCAGGGATTCCCCATCCGCGCGCCACGACTGCGGCATGGCTGGCCAACCCACCGGTCGAGGTGAGGATGCCTGCCGAACGGGCCATACCGTGGACGTCGTCCGGCGAGGTCTCGCGCCGCACCAGGATGACCGTCCTGCCCTCCTCGGCCATCGCGATCGCCGCCTCGGCCGTCGTGGCGATCTCGCCCGAGACGAGCCCTGGGGATGCCGCCAACCCGGTTGCCGCCGGCGGGGCGTCAGAGCTCTGGTCGGCGACCGTCGTCGGCGGGTCGGCCAGATAGGACCGAACGCGCTCGACCGCCTCCGCCTTCGACAGGGGGAAGTCGTCGTCCTCGGCCATCTCGACGGCCATGCGCAGCGCCGCCTGGGGTGTGCGCTTGGCGATCCTCGTCTGCAGCATCCAGAGACGGCCGTCCTCGATCGTGAACTCGATGTCGCACGCATCGGCGTAGTGGCGCTCGAGCAGATCGGCGTAGCGTCGCAGCTCGGCGGCGATCTCCGGCATCCGCTCGTCGAGGACGGTGATCGGCTCGGTCTGGTGCGTACCGGCCACGACGTCCTCGCCCTGGGCCTGGAACATCAGATCGCCGTACAGGATGTTCTCGCCGGTGGCGGGGTTCCTGGTGAAGATCACACCCGTGGCCGAATCGGCGCTGCGGTTCCCGAACACCATGGTCTGGACCGTCACCGCGGTGCCGAGATCGTCGCTGATCCCCTCGCGCTCGCGGTAGCTGCGGGCCCGGTCGCTGTTCCAAGAGCGGAACACGGCCTCGATCGCTCCTCGAAGCTGCTCCCACGGATCGGCGGGCACGGTGGCCACGCCGACGATCCCGGTGTACATCTTCTGCAGGCGATCGGTGCAGGCGGCGACGAACGCCGGGTCCCCCGAGACCGCGGCGAGTCCCGTCGCCGTGTCGTCGTTGAGGCCGACGTTGAGGATCGTGTCCATCATGCCGGGCATCGACACCGGGGCTCCGGAGCGGACGCTGACCAGCAAGGGATCGGACGGATCGCCGAAGCGTCTCCCGACCGTGTCCTCGAGCCGGGCCATCTGCTCCTCGATCTCGGCATCGAGTCCGTCGGGCCAGGCGTCGTCCAGGTAGCTGCGGCAGGCCTCGGTCGTCACCGCGAAACCGGGCGGCACCGGCAACCCGAGCGACGCCATCACCCCGATGTTGGCCGCCTTTCCGCCGACGATGGCGACGATCTCGGGAAGGGGAGCGTGGTAGCGATGGTCGAGGGGGTAGACGAGGCTCATCGTGTGCTCATTCCAGCAGCATGTCGCGCAAGCCTGCCACGGTGGCGTCGTCGATTCCGAGCCGATCCCGGACGTAGGCTTCGATCGAACCCGCGTCCTCCACCATCCGATGGCGAACGGCGTCGAGGTCGGTGCCGTCGACGCCGGCAAACCGCTTCGCCGCTTCGAAGTCGATGGGCTCCGGTCGGCGTCCTGAGCGTTCCGCCGCCGCCCGAACCCACGCCTCGATCTCGGCGTCGATCGCCTCGGCCAGCTGGTCGTTCGACCGCTCGTAGTCCTCACGAACCGCCTGCCACGGCACGCCGAGGAGCGACAACAGCACGGCGGCGGCGACTCCGGTGCGGTCCTTGCCGCCGATGCAGTGGAAGATGAGCGGGGTGCGCCCGGGCTCGGCGGCGATCCGGAGGAAGGCGGCGAGGCTGTCGCCATCCTCGACGAGGATGGCGAGGTTGACGGTCGCCATGTCGGGGAGACCGGCGAAGCGGCCGGTGTGCATGGCGTCGTGGACGGCCTTGCTGAGCTCGCCGGCGCCCATCGGCAACGACACGTACGACGCCGCGGTGGGGATCCGGTCCTCGCCGAAGGTCTCGATCTGGGAAGGGATGCGGAAGTCGACCACGGTGCGCACGCCGTGACGCTCCAGCGTCTCGAGGTCGGCGTCGGAGAGGCCGCTCAGGCTGCCGGAACGGTACAGCAGGCCCCCCTTGACCCTCCGGCCGTCCCCGGTGGCCCATCCGCCGAGATCCCGGAAGTTGACCGCCCCCTCGAGGGTGATCGTCACCGCGATCTCCCGACGGCGGGGGGGTGTTCGAGTTGACGTGTCGGCCGCAGATCCCGTATCATCGATTATCGACTATCTATGATAGTCAATCGAGAGGTAGCTCTGGAATGACGCGATTCCCCAGTGCGACCCTGAGTGGGAACCACCTCGTCCTGCTCGGTCCGGTCGTCCGTCGCGGCTACCCCGATCCGAGGACGGTGCCCCGCAATCCGTCATGTCCGGAGCACGTCGGCAGCGAAAGGCAAGGAGGAATCCGTGACTGATGCGATCATCAAGGAGTTCCACGGCGATGAGAGCTTCCCCATCGAATGGGAGTCCGACGCCGAGAGGAGCCTGTTCTGGGTCTACGACGACCTGCACTGTCCGCAGCCGCTCTCGCCGATGTACTTCGACATCGGGGGTTGGTGGCTGACCTGCGATCACATGTTCCGGCGCTTCGGCACGCCGTTTGCCGCCGACTGGATCGCCAAGAACGTCAACGGCTACCTGTACACGGCGGCGGTCCCTGCGGATCCGGGGTTCCGCATCGAGGCGATGGAATACGGCAACCTCTACACCCCGCGGGTCCCCAAGGACGATCCGGAGTACGCCGGGAAGATCGGCAACTACCTGAACGCGGTGCTCCCGACCTACGGGTTGAACTTCGCCGACTGGTGGCGCGACCGGCTCGTGCCCGAGATGCAGCGCAATCTGGCCTACCTGGAGTCGAAGATCGACCAGGAGGACGAGATCTCGCTGATGGAGTGGGCGACGATCCTCGAGGATGCGATGGACATCCACGATCGGCACTGGAAGATCCACTGGATGCTCAACTTCGCCCAGCTGTCCTCGACGCTCAACCTGCGCGCCGTGATGGAAGAGGTGCGGGGCGAGGTCGACGAAGTGCTGCTGGGTCGACTCCAGAACTCGGCGGCCGACCGCAACTGGGACTCGCTGCATCTCCTCTGGGAGATGAAGGAGGAAGTGAAGAAGGACAAGGTGCTGTCCGAGGCGTTCTCCAGCGACACGGGTCGTGAGATCCTCAAGGGGCTCCAGGGCACCCCGGAGGGACAGAAGTTCCTCGAGGAGCGGATCGCCGCCTGGCAGCGCGAGTTCGGCTGGCATGCGGTGTGGAGCCACGAGTTCATCTTCCCGAGCCGGTTCGAAGATCCGGTGCCGGTGCTGGACGTGCTGAAGGGCTACATCGAGTCGGACTACGACTACCCGTCGGCGAAGAAGGAGCTCGCCGACGACATCGAGGCCGCCTCGAAGGAGCTGCTCGAAGGGCTCGAAGGCGAGGCGCTCGAGAAGATGCGGGCGGCCAACGAGGTCAATCTGAAGATGGCCCCGCTGACCCCCGACCACCACTTCTACATCGACCAGGGCACCAACGCCCACGTGCGCGTGGTGCTGATGGCGATCGGCAAGAAGCTGGTCGAGGAGGGCGTGCTCGACGAGCCCGACGACGTCATGTTCCTGAAGTACAACGAGCTTCGCTATCTGATGGGTGATCTCGAGAACTTCGACGCCAGGAGCATCGTCAAGCAGCGCCGCGCCGAGCGCGCCGAGTCGGAGCTGGTCAAGCCCAAGGACTGGATCGGGACGGCGACCGAGTCGCAGCTCGAGTTCCCGTACCTGGGCCTGTGGGGCTTCCCCGACCGGCTCTACATGGAGCACGAGGAGGGACCGACCGTCACCGGCATCGCTGCCTCACCGGGTGTCATCGAGGGCACCGCCAAGGTGGTGCTGTCGGTCGACGAGTTCGACCAGGTCCGTCCCGGCGACATCCTGGTGTGCCAGATGACGAATCCGGCCTGGACGCCGCTGTTCAGCGTGATCAGCGGCATCGTCACCGACGCCGGCGGCACGGTGTCGCACCCGGCGGTGATGGCCCGTGAGTTCGGCATCCCGGCGGTCATCGGATCCTCGGTGGCAACCAAGGAGATCACCAGCGGTGACCGGATCCGGGTGAACGGGTCGGCGGGAACCGTGGAGGTGCTCAGCGGCTGATGACCACCGACTCCCGACCGTCCGATCCGCTCGTCGAGCGGAGCGTGCTCAGCGACCAGGTGAAGGATCGCCTGTTGGAGCGCATCGTGGAGGGAGACTTGGAACCCGGGTCTCGTATCGTCGAGACCCGGGTCGCCAGGGAGCTGGGGATCTCCCAGGCGCCGGTTCGTGAGGCGCTGCGGGCGCTGACCAGCCTCGGGCTGGTCGAGATGCGCCCGCATCGCGGCGCCTGGGTACGCAAACCCGACCGCAGGGAGCTGATCGAGGCGGTCGAGGTGCGCGGTGTCCTCGAGGCGTACGCCGCCGAGCAGGCGGCGACCAACATCAGCGAGGACGGTATCGCCGAGCTGGAGAAGCTGTACGACGAGATGCTCGACCTGGCCGCCGACGGCGATGCGATGCCGCTGGCCTACAAGGACGCCGAGTTCCACGCCAGGGTCATCGCGGCATCGGGAAATGCGATGCTGGAGCGGACCTGGCAGTTGCTCGAGCCCTTCAGCCAGACCTATCTGACCGCGGCGGCCCCGGGTGTCGACCTGATGTGGCTGGCCAAGCGCCACGAGGGGATCCTCGAGGCGCTCAAGGCCCGCGATCCCGAGGCCGCGGCGCTGGTGATGCGCCACCACCTCGAGCAGGCCGCAGAGATCAGGGAACGAGCAGAGGAAGAGGACGTAGCCACCGCTTGACACGCGAAAATGTCGGGCCAGGGTGCGGCCCGGGCGCCGACGCGCCGGGCACAGCGGCCAGGCCCCGAAAGGAAGATGCATGCCGCAGTTGACCCAAGAGATGTCCGCAGGCACCGGCCGAATCCGCGTCGATGTCGACAGCAGCGAGCCGATCGACGAGGCCCTGGTCGACACGACGTTCCTCGACTATCGCCTGGCGTCGGTCGACATCAGCCCGGAGACCACCCTCGAAACGGCGGATATCGCGTGGGACCGCGACGCCCCCGAGAAGACCATCCGCTACGAGGACGGCGTGATGATCCTCGAGGGTGATTGGTTTCCCGGGGAGCTGCAGAAGATCGTCGTGGCCATGCTGGCGCTCCGGATGGAGGAGACCGGCCTGCATCCCTTCCATTCCTCGGCGGTTCGGATGGACGACAAGACCGTGATGTTCCTCGGCGGCGAGTCGAACCATGGCAAGAGCATGGCCCAGATCGAGGCCTGCCGTCGCGGCGGCTTGCTGGTGTCGACCGAGACCACCGTGACCGACGAGCGGGGCTGGGCGGTGATGGGGTCCAAGTCCGTCTTCCTGAAGAAGCGGGCCAAGGGCACCGAGCGGGCCGACAAGGCGAGCCCGGAGCGCGGGGTGGAGATCTTCTGGGGTGACGCGGCGTTGCCGGCCATCAAGGAGTACGACGAGGTGAGCGACGTCGATCTCGTCGTGGTTCCCGCCATCGACGGCAACTTCGACACCAGCGCCAACGAGATGATCCCCTTCGAGCGGCAGTTCCAGACCTTCCACTCGCTGCAGAACTACTTCCTGCTCAACGAGCTGCTGGCACCGGGGCTGCCGATGCCGCTCATCGACAACAGCGAGCTTCGGGCGAAGCGGGCAGCCTTCGTCGACGACTTCGCCCAGCGGCCCTACTACTTCATCCGTGCCGCCGGGCCCCAGGCGCTCATCGACGAGGTCGAGAAGGTGCTCTGAGATGCTGCCCTTCTCCTACGCTCGACCGTCCTCCGTCGACGAGGCGGTGGCGCTCCTCGACGAGTACGGGCCCGACGCCAAGCTGCTCGCCGGGGGCACCGACCTGCTGATCAACCTGCGCGACGGCGACTTCGAGCCCCGGCTCGTGATCGACATCAAGCGCATCCCCGAGCTCGAGCCGGCGATCACGGAGAAGGACGGCGTGTTCACGTTCACCGCCGGGGTCGTGATGACCGACATCGAAGAGGATCTGCGTGTCGGCGAGGTGTTCCCCGCCCTCGTCGAGGCGGCCGAGGTGGTCGGCTCGGTGCAGATCAGGGACCGGGCCACGCTCACCGGCAACATCTGCAACGGCTCGCCCGCCGCCGATACCACTCCGGCGCTGCTCGTCTACGACGCCGTGGTCGTCGTCGCCGGACCCGAGGGCGCCCGGCGGGTGCCGATCGACGACTTCGTCGTCGGACCGGGCACGACGGCACTCGAGCGGGGCGAGCTGGTCACGGCGATCGAGATCCCGACGCCCGATCCGCCGATGGGCGCCGCCTACACCCGCCTGGTGCGGCGCCGCGGCACCGACCTGGCATCGGTCACGATGTGTGTCGGTGTCGACACCGCGGGGACCACGCGGATCGCCTTCGGCAGCGTTGGGCCAAGGGCCTTCCTGGTCGTCGACGACACCGGCATCCTCGCCGACCCAGGGGCACCCGACGATGCCAAGGCCGAGGTGCTCGACCGCATGTTCGAACAGGCGAGTCCTTCACCGACCTCGTTGCGGGCCAGCCCCCCATATCGTCTGGCCATGCTCCGGGTTCTCGGAGCGCGAGCGCTGCGCACGGCGATCGAGCGACTGTCATGAACATCGAGACCATGCCCATCGAGGTCAGGATCAACGGCACCCTGCGCTCCTTCGACGTGGCGGTGCACCACAGCCTGCTCGAGGTGCTGCGCGACGACCTCGACCTCACCGGCACCAAGGAATGCTGCCTCGTCGGGGAGTGCGGGACCTGCACCGTGCTCGTCGACGGTCGGTCGATGAACTCGTGCCTCATGCTGGCCGTCGAGGTCGATGGCGCAGAGGTGACCACGGTCGAAGGATTGGCCCTCCACGGTGAGCTGAGCGCGCTCCAGGAGGCATTCCTCGACGAGGGCGCCGCCCAGTGTGGCTTCTGTATTCCCGGCCAGCTGATCTCGGCGACGGCGCTCCTCCAACGAAACCCCCACCCCACCGTCGAGGACGTGCACGAAGGCCTGGCAGGGAACCTCTGCCGATGCGCCGGGTACGAGCAGATCACGGAGGCGGTCCTGGCCGCTGCCGAGGAGTTGGCATCATGACCGTCGACGGCGTTGGCGCCTCTCCGCACCGGATCGGCGGGGTGGGGCGCGTCACCGGTGGCCTGAAGTACGTGGCCGACATCCACCTCCCCGACGCGCTCGAGGTCAGGCTCGTCACGCTCGACGTCGCCAGGGCCAGGATCGTGTCCATCGATACCTCCGCGGCCGAGGCCGTCCCCGGGGTCCACCTCGTGCTGACCCCCGACCGGTTGCCCCAGCCGGTGCCCCGGTTCGGTCCCATCTTCAAGGACCGCCCGGTGCTCGCCGACGGCGAGGTCAAGTATCACGGCGAGCCGGTGGCGGCAGTGGCCGCCGAGACGAAGGACGCCGCCGAGGCGGCCTCGCGGCTGGTGAAGGTCGAATACGAAACACTCGAGGGAGGGGTCTTCACCGTGGCGGAGGCCCTCGACCCGGCATCACCGCTGGTGCAGGACCCGTCCCTCCGCCCCGACGACCCCCTCGCCGAGACGAACATCCGGCGAGAGCACCGCTTCGGGTGGGGCGACGTCGATGCCCAGTCGGCCGACCTCGTGATCGAGAACACCTACGAGTTCCCGATGGTGACGCACTTCGCCATCGAGCCCCACGGCTTCATGGCGGCACCGGACGGCGACGGCATCGCCATCTGGAGCTCGATCCAGCATCCCTACTTCCTGCAACGAATCATGGCGGGGATCCTGGACCTGCCGTTGTCCAAGGTGCGGATCATCGCCCCCGACCCCGGTGGCGGGTTCGGCGGGAAGCAACACGCCAAGTACGAGCCGCTCGTGGCGTTCCTGGCGTTGATGACCGGGCGTCCCTGCCGGCTCATCCTGACCCTCGACGAGACGTTCCAGGCGGTGCGCCGGGCCGCGGTGGAGGTCACGGTGCGGACCGGGTTCCTCGAGGACGGCACGATCACCTTCCAGGACTTCGAGAACAACTTCCTGTGCGGGGCGTATGTCGACATCGCCGACCGGGTCGTGAGCAAGTCGAGCTACCTGTCGGCCGGGCCGTACAGCACCCCGGCGGTCCGCATCCTGGCGAGGAATCTCCTCTCCCACACGACCCCATCGACGGCGATGCGCGGCTTCGGGATCCCCCAGATCACCTGGGCGCGTGAGTCCAACATCGACGAGGGGGCATTGGCCCTCGGCATCGACCGGCTCCAGATCCGGCTGCACAACCTCGCCGAGTTCAACGAGGCGTTCATGCCCGGCGAGCGCGCCGACGGCGATTGGGCCCAGACGGTGCAACTGGCCGCCAAGGAGATCGGCTGGGACACGCCGCTCCCAGAAGGGCACGGTCGCGGGATTGCTCTTGGCCTCAAGTCGGGTCCGACCACCGGCCTCTCCTATGCGACGGTCAGGCTGCTCGTCGACGGCAGCGCCCTCGTCTACTCGGGCACCTCCGACATGGGCCAGGGTGCCCGCACGATCTTCGCCCAGATCGCCAACGAGGAGCTCGGCGTGCCGCTGGAGAAGATCTCGGTGGTGATGGGCGACACCGCGGTGGTGCCCTACGACCAGCAGACGTCGGCGAGCCGATCCTCGGTACTCATGGGCAACGCGGTGTTGCGTGCCTGCCAGGACATCCAGCGCCAGGTGCGGGCCATCGCGGCGCGAGTCCGCGACGTCGACGAGGGCGAGATCTCGGTGGAGCGCGGCGTGGTACACCTGCAGGACGAGGAGATCCCACTGCTCGACGTGCTCAAGGCCGGCTTCGGCCGCCTCGGCGGTGAGCTCTTCGGCCACGGCGAGGCGCGCAAGGAGGGCGATCCGAACCATCCGCTCGGCGGTGACGCCGCGTTCTTCGAATTCAACACCACCGCCATCGAGGCCGAGGTCGACCGCGAGACCGGGTACACGACGCTGATCAAGCACGTCACGGTTGGTGACGTGGGACGATCGCTGAACCCGAACCAGGTACGGGGGCAGGACGAGGGCGCCGCCGTCATGGGTCTCGGCCACTCGCTGATGGAGCACATCATCCTCGACGAATCGGGACGGATCAGGAACCTCGGCGCCATCGATTACCGGATCCCCACCAGCATGGATCTGCCCCTGGAGATGAAGAGCGACAGCGTCGAGAACGCCGACGGCCCCGGCCCCTACGGCGTGAAGGGCATCAGCGAGGGTGCTCTGCTCTCTACCGCTCCCGCCGTGGGCGCCGCAGTCAGGGAGGCGACCGGCGTGGTGATCAGAGATCTTCCGCTCACCCCCGAGCGGGTGTGGCGGGCACTCGTGGAGGAGCAATGACGTACGTAGAAGTCGGTCCCGCAGGGGACATTCCAACCACCAAGATCGTCGAAGCCGCCCAGCTCGTGAAGGAAGGGCGGTTCTTCTCGCTGGCGGCGTCCCGCTTCCCCGGCATGCCGCTGTTCCCCGGCCATCCGCCCTTCCAGGTGACGTCGTACCGGACGCCACCGGGGATCCGCGCCGAGGGCGCCCAACCCTGGGGCCCGCCCAACGACGCCGGGCTCGGCTACATGGCCGAGGTCGTCAGCGCGACCTCGCACTCCGGCACCCATTTCGACGCCCTCGCCCACATGACGGTGGGCGAGGACAACCACTGGTACGGCGGGGGCAACACCGCCGAGCACCTCACCGACTGGGGTCCGACCCTCGGCGATGCGGAGAAGTTGCCGCCGTTCTTCACCAGGGGCGTACTGCTCGACGCCGCCGGTTTCCGCGGGGTCGAGGCGCTGCCGGCTTCCTCGCCGATCGACGCCGACGAGATGCAGGCGATCGCCGACTGGGCCGGGGTCGAGGTCCGGCAGTGGGACGTGGTGCTGATCCGAACCGGGTATCTCGCCTTCTGGCCCGACGAGGAGCAGATGAACCAGCACAAGACGGCCGGCCCCGACCTTTCGGCCGCCGACTGGCTGCTCGAGCGCGGCGTGGTCGCCACCGGCACCGACACCGAGACCTACGAGGTGCAGCCGGCCCCCGACCGGGGTAGCCCGGCCAACCCGCAGCCGGTGCACACCCGTCTGCTCATCGAGAACGGGATCTACCTCATGGAGAGCGCCTATCTCGAGGAGATCGCCGCAGAGAAGGTGTACGAGTTCTTGTTCGTCGCCCTGCCCCTCAAGATCCGCGGGGCGACCGGGTCGATGGTGGACCCGCTGGCAGTGATCTGAGATCGGAGGACTGATGCAGGCCGTCGTCGTCACCGAGCCCAACCACTACTCGGTCGAGACCGTCGAGGAGCCCGAACCCGGTCCGCACGAGTTGAAGTGCCGCGTGAAGTCGGTGACGATCTGTGGCACCGACGCCCACCTGCTGCGTGGTGATTACCCGGGGTTCTGGCCGCCGGGCTGGCCCTTCATCCCGGGCCACGAGTGGGCGGGCGAGATCGTCGAGGTCGGCCCCGGGGCCGAGCTCCTCGGCTGGGAGGCCGGCGACCGGGTCGCCGGCACGTCTCACAACGCCTGTGGCTATTGCCAGAAGTGCGTCGAGGGGCATTACAACGTCTGCGAGAACTACGGGATCTTCGGACTGCACCGCCAGTACGGGCACAACTGGCAGGGGGCCTTCGCCGAGTACGTGGTGCACGGCGCCAAGGCGGTCTTCCCGCTGCCCGACGAGCTCTCGTTCGACGAGGGGGCGCTGCTCGACCCGGCGTCGATCGCGCTCCACACCGCCAACCGCGGGGGCAACAAGCCCGGCGACACCGTGGTCGTCCTCGGGCCCGGCCCGATCGGGCTGCTGGTGGCGGAGTCCGCAAGAGCCCGCGGTGCCGGCACGGTGATCGTGGTCGGCCGCGGCGAGCGGTTGGCCAAGGCCGCCGCCATGGGCAGCGACGTGGTCGACTACACGAAGGACGATCCGGTCACCGCGATCCGTGAGGCGACCGGAGGCCGGGGCGCCGATGTCGTCCTCGAGTGCGCCGGCGTCCCGCAGACGTATCAGTGGAGCCTCGAGATCGTGCGCAAGGGCGGCCGGATCGCTTCGGTCGGGATCCCCGTCGAGGACGTCAAGCTGTCGCTCCAGGAGCTCGTCCTCTACGAGTTCGAGCTCGTCGGCGCCCGCGCCTCGGCCGGAGAGATGGTCACCGTGACGCCGCTGGTCGTCGGGGGCCAGATCAGGGTGGGCGAGCTCATCACCCACCACTTCCCGCTCGAGGACTTCGCCGAGGCGATCGACACCTTCAACGAACGGCGCGGCGGGGCGCTGAAGATCATCCTCCAGCCGTGAGCGCCGTCCCGGACCGATCAGGTCCGGGGATCGATACCCCGGGGTCGGCGGGCGGCTTCCCGTGGCGCATGGCGGTGACGTCGGTGCTCACCATCACGGTGGTGATGTTGACCGGGTTCCTCCCCGGGGCGCTGGCGGTGCAGATGGCCGACGACCTCGACATCTCGGTGGCGGAGCTCGGCTTCGTCGTCGGGCTGTTCTTTGCGGTATCGGCGCTCGGCTCGGCCACGATGGGTCGGCTGACGGAGCGTTGGGGCTGGCCGAGGGGGATGCGCCTGGCGGCGGCGGGTGCCGCCGTCACCCTCGCCCTGACAACGGTGCTGGCGACATCGGCGTTGACGCTCGGCATGCTGGCGGCGTTCGGCGGACTGGCCGGTGCGCTGGTGAACCCCGCGGTGAACCTCGGTCTGGCCCGGTGCACCGTGCTCGGGCGCCGGGGCATGGTGTACGGGTTCAAACACGCCGCCCTCCCGGCGACGACGCTGCTCGGCGGGTTGGCGATTCCCACCATCGCCCTGCCCTTCGGCTGGAAATGGGTCTACGTCGTCGGGGCGATGCTCGCGCTGGGCGCCGTTGCGCTGATTCCCTTCCGGCCATCTCGATACGAGGTGGATGGGCCGGTGCCGACCAATGCGGAGGAGCGGCGACCGTCCACGAACCTCTCGCTGCTGCTCGTGATCGCAGCAGGTGCGGCGCTCGGGATCGGAGGCATCGACGCCTTCGCCACGTTTCTCGTCACCTACGCGGTCGACGTCGGCTTCTCGGCGACCGCCGCCGGGCTGTTGCTCGCTACCGGCAGCATGACCGGCATCGCCACCCGTCTCATCGCCGGCCATCAGATGGACCGTCGCGACATCGGCGGTCTGCCGACGGTGTCGCTATTCCTCTTCCTCGGCGCCATCGGCCTGGCGGTGATCGCGGCCGGTGTCGAGTCCCTCGTGGTCCTCGGCACCTTCGTCGCCTACCTGTTCGGGTGGGGATGGTCGGGGTTGCTCACCTACTCGGTGGTGCGCGTCAACCCGCTGGCCCCTGCTGCCGCCACCGGCGTCACCATGACCGGGACCTTCGTCGGCGCTGCCATCGGACCGCCGCTGTTCGGCGTCCTGGCCGAAGGGATCTCGTTCGGCGTGGCGTGGGTCACGACTGCCCTGGCGCTCGCCGCCGCCGGCGTGATCATGCGCTACGCCGCCGGTCGGATCGAAGACGGCCCGGATCAACAGTCGACCGGCGTGGAATCGAATCCGAGGGCGTAGATCGACGCCGCGATGACTCTCGATCCCTCGGGCGAGGGATGCCTCCCGTCATTCGAGAAGACGGGGTTGACCGGATCCCGGTAGCTCGGTCCGCTCATGATCGCATTGACGTCGACGACGGCGATGCACCGCTCGGCGGCCGCATCGGCGATGTGGTCGCTCAGGATCAGCATGTTCTCCAGGAAACGGTCGAAGGCCTGCGGATCCGTGTCGCGGAGGCCCGGGTTGAAGGACTCGATGGCCCAGGTCCCGGTCGCCCGGACGGCGCGAACCGTGGCTCCCGGTTGCGCGAGCGCGAGCACCTCGTCGAGGAGCTCACCGACGTAGGTCCGGAAGGCGGACTCGGCATCACGGAAGCACGCGAACCCGTCCGCGCCGCCGCAATCGCCGTCGAAGTACGAGCGCCAGAGGGGTGCGACGACGCGTCCGGGCTGCGGCTGGAGAACGACGACGTCCGCGGCCGCAAGCTTGTCTCGCAACCCCGCGGAGGCTCTGATCCGGTCGAGGGAGCTGCATCCACCGAAGCAGACGTCGCCGTCGACGTCGACCTCCACGCCGAGCTCCTCCGAGACCATCCCGGCGAGCTGGGTCGGCCAGCCGTAGAGGTTGGCGAAGCTGTCCCCCAGGGCCACGACGGTCCACCGCTCGGCGACGGCGGTGGTCGCCGTCGTCGACGTCGCGGCCGTGGTGTTCGGCGCCGTTGTCGTCGGCGCGGCAGGACGCTCGGTGGAGCCGCATGCTGCGGCAACCAGGCCGACGACAAACAGGAATGCGAAGAACCGGCGGTGCATGGCGCTCCTCCCCGTCGCGTTCGCACATCCAGTGTCCGGGTCCCCGGGCATCCGGACACAGAGAGTGCGAGAGTGAGGACGATGTCCGGCGACGAGCACGAGTCGTTTCGCGACCTCTATACCGAGCACTATCCGGCGGTGCTCGGCTACTGCCTGCGCAGAGCGCACCGGGACAGCGCCCCGGATCTCGCATCGGAGGTGTTTGCCGTGGCGTGGCGGCGGCGGAGCGGTCTCCCCGAGGGTGACCTCGTGCTGCCCTGGCTGTACGCCGTGGCCGCCAGGACCATCGCCAACCACCGGCGGTCGCTGCGGCGGCGCACGAGGCTGGTCGAGAGGGTGCGGCGGCTCGGCGGGTCGAGTGAGGTCGGTCCCGAGACCCTGATCCTTCGCCGCTCCGAGGATGCCGCGGTGATCGAGGCCGTGGAACGGCTTCGTCCGAGCGATCGCGAGATCCTGCTGCTCTCGGCCTGGGAGGGGCTGAGCGCGGCGCAGATCGCGGCGCGCTTTGCCATTTCGCTCCACGCCGCCGAAAAGCGACTCACCAGGGCGAAGCAGCGATTCCGCAGCGAGCTGGCGCGCGCCGACCGGACGAGCCACCACGATGTGGCGAGGAGAGGAGAAGCGTTGTGAACGCCACCGATCGTGCCTATGAGCGTCTCGTGGCTGCCAACCCGATGCCCGATCCCGAGCGATATCTCGACGTCGCGGGGCACGACGAGTGGCAGCACGTCTCCTCTCTCGACGAGGCCATCGTGATACGACCGATCGAAGCCCGACGCTGGCTCGTTGTCGCCGCGATGTTTGCCGCCGTGATCCTGGCCGGGGGCGCAGCGCTGATCGGACTCCGCGGTACCGGCGACGTTGCCACCTCGGCACCGATCGACGTCGTCGCCGAGTTCTTCGAGCGGTGGAACCGCGGCGACGTCGCCGGTGCGCTCGCTCTCGTCGATCCGGAGGCATCGATACCCGGGGCGGCGGGTGTGTCCGATTTCCGCGGCTTGATGGAGTGGTCGCTGCCGTTCGATGGCGTGATGGATACGGAGTGCAGTCCGGCTGGAACGCCGGGGTCGGTGAATTGCGAGTGGGTATGGCGCATCGCGGCCACGGACGCCCTCGGACTCGATGCGAGCTCGGGGCGGTTCGTCGTCGAGGATGGCCGCATCGTCCGGATCGAAACCCCCAGCTACGGTCTGGTCGAGCTGCGGCTCGGCTCGTTTGCGAGCCAGGAGGATCCCGCCGGCTTCGCCGACGCCTGCGCTCCCGACCAGAGCTCGCCGATGAGCACCGCAGGCTTCCCGTTCACCGAGCGCTGTGGGCGATTCCTGGCCGAACACGAGGCTGCCTTCGTGGCGAGCCTCACCGAGTAGGTCAATCGCGTCCGGCATCGTTCGCACGGTGCCCCTAGGACGTGGTGCGTCGCCCGGCCTACTCCCTGGCGGCCTCGATCGCCTCGAGGATCAACCGCACCGCCTCCTGCCCGGCGGGGTTGTTCCGTTCGAGGGTGATCCAGTCGTCGCCTTCCTCGCCGGTGTTGTCGTGGAATACCACCTCTCCGTGGCTCGCACCTGAGATCTCGTCGACCTCGACGTGTGCAGCCGCTGGTCGACGGCGGCGATCGAACACCCCAGGATCTCGGCAATTTCCCGATGGGGAAGGCCCTCCCAGGCGGCGAGGTCGAGCACCTCCCGGTCGCGAGCGTTGAGGTGCGACGCCGCCTCGAGGACCGCGTTGCAGCCGTCGTCGGCCGGGCCGCGGCGGAGGCAGTAGGCGAGGATCTCCCTGAAGTGTCGCTCGTACAGCTCTTCGAACCGGCCGTTCGCACCCATGGCCCACTCTTCTGTGCGCACGGGTCCTCAAACCCGCTGTCGACGGTTACATCTCCACCGGCGCCCCGATCCTGACTGGAAGTAGCTGGGATGGGCGCCGCACGACTCGCGCCAGGGCTGCGATCGCGTACGAAACGACGACCCCCCCGACGGCGAGCGCGACGAACTTGACGTCTCCCGGGATGTCGGCCGGACGCAGGAGCAGCGCCAGACCGACCAGCACCGGGCCCTGGACGACGAAGGCCGGGTAGGAGCTCCCGCCGAGACTCCGGTTGATCCTGGTGTCTCGGTCGCGCCGTCGCCGAAACCAGTCGAGCACCAGCAGCGAGGCGGTGACCGCGACCACTCCCTCGACGGCGGCGAGGCCGAGCGCCTCCCAGTGCCAGCCCCCGGTGAACGCTCCGTCGTCGCCGGAGAGGAGGAACATCGAGGCCAGCGCGATGGCCGCTGCGATCACCGCCCAGGCGCAGCCCCTCCGGGTCCCTGTCGGCAACGCTCCGAGCCAACCCCGCTCGAATCCGACGGCGCCGAGCACGAACAGGACGGCGGCCTGCGGCCACATCCACACGTGGAGGTCGAGGAACTGCTGGGAGTCGATGGGGAAGGCAAGCCTGACCAGGAAGCTGCCGACGGCAATGAGCCCCGCCGCGACGGCAAGGTGGTGAGGGGCGAGCCGTTCGGCTCGAGGCGCCGGGGCGGGACGAACCGACCGCCACAGCACGAAGGCGATCGTCAGCACGAGGAGCACGGCGACGAACCACAACGGCCCGGATCCCAGCGACCACACCGCTTCACCGGAGAACTGACTCCGGAGTGACGCCCACAGCGACCCTCCGTTCCCCGTGGCGCGATCGGTGATCCACCGCAGCACCGGCCAGACGATCACCACGTACGCCAGGAGCGGCGCACCGAGGCGAATCACCCGGCTCGAGAGCATGCCTCTCGGCCCGCGGCGAGCCAGCGGTCCCGGCGTCAGCATCCCGGCCACGAGATAGAACAGGCCGAGACCGAACATCGCACCGAGGACGATGGCGGCGCTCAGCCCTCCCTCGACCGGGGTGGACAGGGAAGGCTCCTCGTACACCCAGGACCCGAACGCTCCGTAGGTCATTGCGGCGTGGGCGACGATCACCGCGGCGACGAGAACGACCTTCAGGTTGTCGAGGTACGCCAGGCGTCCGGACCGGCCATGAGACATTGCCGACACACCCTCACCGTGTTGGCGTCCGACCGGTATCGCCAGAGCCGTTGGTCGGTTTCGATCACCCCACCCCGGCGGAGAGCTTGTCGAAGAGGGCTGCGGCGTTGTTCTGCTGGATGTGGTCCATCATGTATTCCTGGCCGATGTCGACCGAGCACTTGTCGCGGAAGTGGACCCGCTCGATCGTTTCGTCCCGGCTCCAGCCGTTGGCGATGGCGGCCGCCACCGCGGTCTCCCACTCCATGAGGTTCAGCCGCTGGGTGTCGACGTAGGCCTTGTCGGTCACCGGGCCGTGGCCGGGGACCAGGAAGTCGAAGTCGAGCGACTTGATCCGCTCCAACGCCTCGAGCCACTGGGGCACGTCCGAGGTCATCAGCCAGGTCTGGCACTCCGAGAAGATCGTGTCCCCGGTGAAGACGACCCGTTCCTCGGGCACGAACACCGCCACCTGCCCGGGGGTGTGGCCCGGCGTGTGGAGCAGCTCGAAGGTGTGGTCGCCGACGTAGAGGCGGAGATCGCCGGTGAAGACGATCGAGCCCTTGTTGGGATCGGCGAAGTAGGTCTCCTCGTCGGGGAAGATCGCCTCGCCCTCGGGATCATCGGTGGGGATGGCCTCCCTGGCGTACTCGTAGGGGTTGAGCTCCGGGGTCGGCACCATGAAGTTGTCGTAGACGCCTTGGTGGTGCACGACCGGGCAGGCTCCCTTGAAGAAGTAGTTGCCGAAGATGTGGTCGACGTGGTGCTCCGTGTTGATGAGGTACCGCAGCGGCCCGTGCGACTCGGCCTCCTCACGCATGGCGACGGCCTTGGTGGGGAGCTGCGGAGTGTCGATCACGACCACGCCGTCGGACGTGGTGACGAAGCTGGGGTTGCAGCCCCGCAGCTTCGTGTTCGTGTAGACGTTCTCGGTGACCTGTTCCACGACTCTGGCTCCTTTCACTGGGTGGCGGTCAGCCCCCCGTCGATGGTGAGGATCTGGCCGGTGACGAACGACGACGCCGGTGAGACGAAGAAGAGGACGGCCCCGATCAGATCGTCGGGCGTCCCGACCCGTCCCAGCGGGATGCGGCTCACCAGCGCCGACTTGAACTCGGGATCGTCGAGCAGCATCGCCACCTGCGGAGTGTCGACGAAGGTGGGCGAGATGGCGTTGGCGGTGATGCCGTAGGGGGCCCATTCGGTGGCCTCCTGCCGGGTCAACGCGTCGAGCGCCCCCTTGGCGGCGACATAGGCCGAGTACCCGGCGTTGATGCCGAGCTGACCGCGTACCGAGGAGATGTTGAGCACGCGGCCGCCGCGGCCTCCCTCGATCATCTTCCTCACCGCCGCCTGGGTGGGGAGCAGGGCGCTGGTGAGGTTGAGGTCGAAGATCCACTTCCAGGCGTCGTCCGGGTACTCGTGGGCAGGGAAGAGGACCTTGCCGGCTCCGCCGCCGACGGCGTTGACGATGATGTCGACCCTGCCATACCGGTCCATGACCTCGTCGATGGCACGTTCGGCCTGGTCGCGCTCGGTGACGTCGGCGGTGACGACCAGCGCCGAGCCGCCCTCCTCCTCGATGGTCTCGGCGACGGCCTTGGCGGCTTCGGCGTTCCGACCGACGATGGCGACGCTTGCCCCGGCGCGGGCCAGGGCGGGCGAGATCTGCGATCCGATGCCCCCGCTCCCTCCGGGGACCACCGCCACCTGGTCGTCGAGACGGTAGATGTCGAACTGGCTCACGGCCTCGACTCCATGTGCTCGGCGACCACGTCGGCGACCCGCCCCCCCGACAGCCGATACTTCTCGAGCAGGGCGTCGTCGGGTCCGGATTCGCCGTAGACGTCCATGATCCCGTGGAACCGCATCGGGGTCGGGGCATGCTCGGCGAGGACCTCGGCGACCGCACCACCGAGCCCGCCGATGATCGTGTGCTCCTCGACGGTGATGACGAACCCGGTCCGCTCGGCGGCGGCGACGATGCCCTCGATGTCGATCGGCTTGATCGTCGGCACGTGCAGCACGTGGGCATCGATGCCCCGCTCGGCGAGCAGCTCGGCGGCCTCGAGCGTCCGAACGGCCTGGACCCCGGTCGTGACCAGGGTCACGTCATTGCCCTTGCGAAGCACGACCGAACGGTTCAAGTCGAAGGTGTAGTCGTCATCGAACATCCGTGGCGCCGCCTGCCGGGCCAGACGAACATAGGAGGGCCCGGGGTCGTCGACGATGGTGCGCAGCACCTGGGCGGCTTCGATGTCGTCGGCGGGTGATACGACCGTCATGTTGGGCATCGCCCGCATGATCGAGACGTCGTCGAACATGAGATGGGTCTTGCCGGTCATCCCTGCCAGGAGCCCCGCATACCCGCCCATGATCTTCACCGGCAGGTTGGGCTGGGCGATCAGCACCCGTACCGAGTCGAGCGCCCTGGCCACGGCGAAGCATGCGAAGGTGCTGACGAAGGGGATGAGCCCGACCGTGGCCATCCCCGCTGCCACGCCGAGCATGTTCTGTTCGGCGACACCCATCTGGAACATGCGGTCCGGGTGCGCGTTCTCGAAGATGTCGGCACGGGTCGAGCTGCCCAGGTCGCCGTCGACGACGACGATGCGATGATCGGTATCGGCCATCTCGGCGACGACCTCGCCGAAGGTCACGCGGAGCGGCTGGCTCATGGTGACGGTCATGCGCCACCCCCTTCCCCGTCGGGCGATTCCCCGAGCTCGGTAAGGGCGATGGCGAGCTCCTCGTCGGTCGGAACCCTGGCGTGCCACTTGAACACGTTCTCCATGTAGGAGACGCCCTTGCCCTTCACGGTGTGGGCGACGACCGCCACCGGGCCGTCGGCGTCCTGTACCCCGGTCGATTCCATGAGCTCGAGGAAGGCGCCGATGTCGTGGCCGTCGACCTCGAAGACGTCCCACCCGAAAGCCCTCCACCGGTCGGCGAGCTCGCTGCCCTCGTAGGGCGAGATGCGGTGGTCGGCGCTGTCGCCGCGCCAGCCGAACTGCTGGAGCTTGTTGTGGTCGATGATGGCGATGAGGTTGTCGAGCCGGTAACGGTTGGCGATGTGCGCCCCTTCCCAGACGATGCCCTCGTTGCACTCGCCGTCACCGAGCATGGCATAGGTGGTGAAGGGGGCGTCGGTGGCCTTGGCGCCGAGGGCGATGCCGATTGCACCGGAGAAGCCGAGGCCCAACGACCCCGACGACATGTCGAGGCCGGGCAGCGCCTTCATGTCGGGATGTCCCTGGAGGCGTGAGTCGATGGCGTCGAAGGTGTCGAGCTCCTCGAGCGGGAAGTAGCCGCGCAGCGCCATCACCGCGTAGAGCGCGATGCAGCTGTGTCCCTTGGAGAGGACGAACCGATCCCGCTCGGGCCAGAGCGGCTCGTCGGGACGGATGTTGAGGATGCGCCAGTAGAGCGCGGTGAGCATGTCGGTGGCGGAGAGCGGCCCGCCGAGGTGTCCTCCCTTGGCGTGGTAGATCGCCTTGACGATCGCCACCCTCGCTTGCCTGGCCAGCTCGTCGAGCTCCGCCACGTCGGGGAGCTCCTTGACCTCTGCAGTCATGTCAATCGTCCTCTTCGTAGGATCCGGGCACCACCGGGGGACCGAAGGCGGTCACCATCTCCAGGTCGCCGGGGCCGTGGGACACGGTGGCGTGGTGGAGGCCGATCGGGATGTAGACGGTCGTGCCCGGCTCGAGGGCGACGGTGCCCTCCGGCGTCACCAGCTCACCGTGGCCGGCGACGATGTAGATCGTTTCCTCTTCGTTTGGGTGGACGTGACCCTCGGGGGCGGAGCCGGCGGGGAAGACCGAGAACCCGACCGTGAGGTGCTTGGCGCCGGTGATGCCGGGCCCGCTGTAGTGATACCAATCGCGGCCGGGGAGCTCGAAGCGTTCGGCTTCCTCCCGGGTGACGGCTTTGAGCATGCTGCACCTCGCAGTCGACCTCCACGGGTGGGAGGAATCATCGATTATCGATAGTGTAGAGTAGTCGGCGGCGGCGAGAGGCGTCAAAGTGCGGAAGGAATCGGGACTTTCGGCTGGTTCCCGGGTCGACCGGGAACGGGAGAATGGACGGGGCGAGGCATGAACGAGTATCAGATCGCCGTGATCCCCGGCGACGGCGTGGGGCCCGAGGTGGCCGCGGAGGCGGTGCGGATCACCGAGGCCGCCGCCGCCGTGTACGGGTTCGGGGTCTCCTTCGAGACCTTCGATTGGAGCTGCGACCGCTGCCTCGCCACCGGTGACATGCTGCCCGACGACGCCCTCGAGCTCCTGGCGCCCTTCGATGCGATCTTCCTCGGCTGCATCGGCGATGCCGCCAAGGTGCCGGACCACGTCTCGCTCGAGGCCCTGCTCCGGATCCGCAAGGGCTTCGACCAGTACGTGAACCTGCGGCCGATCCGGCTCTACCCCGGGGTGGAGACACCGGTGACGACGGCGCACCCCGACACGCTCGACATCCTCGTCGTCCGTGAGAACACCGAGGGCGAATACTCCGGCGTCGGGGGGATCTTCAAGAGGGGAACCCCCGACGCCATCGCGCTCCAGACCGGGGTGTTCACCCACAAGGGCTGCGAGCGGGTGATCCGCTACGCCTTCGAGCGAGCCGGGGAACGGCGGACGCTCGGCGACGGCGAGGTGGTCGGCCGGGTGACCAACTGCACCAAGTCGAACGCCCTCAACTACTCGATGGTCTTCTGGGACTCGGTGTTCGACGAGGTCGCCGCCGACTACCCCGACATCGAGACCGACCTGGCCCTGGTCGATGCCCTCACCATGTGGTTCGTCAAGAACCCCGACTACTTCGACGTGGTGGTGGCCTCGAACCTGTTCGGGGACATCATCACCGACCTCGGGGCGATGCTCCAGGGCGGGATGGGATTCGCCGCCGGCGGCAACATCAACCCGGAGCGGACCTACCCCTCGATGTTCGAGCCCATCCACGGCTCCGCCCCCAAGTACACCGGCCAGGGCAGGGTCAACCCCATCGCCTCGATCGAGGCGACCCGGATGATGCTCGATCACCTGGGTGAACACGACGCCGCCGCCGGCATCGAGCGGGCGGTCGCCGCGATCCTCACGGCAGGGGAGATCAGAACGAGAGACATCGGTGGCTTCAGCTCGACCGAGGAGGTCGGCAGGGCCATCGCCGAGAAGGTG